>JAYZBJ010000018.1:0-4783 GCA_036338795.1 Pseudomonadota bacterium
GTCGACGCTCGGCCGCGGTGGTTCGGATACCAGCGCTGTGGCTGTCGCGGCGGCGATGGGCGCTGACTCCTGCGATATCTATACCGATGTTGATGGCGTCTACACGACCGATCCGCGTATCGTGCCGCAGGCGCGTCGCCTCGAAAAAGTCTCCTATGAGGAAATGCTCGAAATGGCTTCTCTGGGTGCCAAGGTGCTCCAGACGCGGTCGGTCGAGATGGCCATGAACCACCAGGTCAGGGTTCGTGTTCTTTCAAGCTTCGCAGAGCCCGGCGAGACCAATCAGGGCACTTATGTCTGCAGTGAGGATGAGATCGTGGAAAAGCAAGTCGTCAACGGGGTGACCTATTCACGCGACGAAGCCAAGGTGACGCTGTTCGGTGTCGAGGACAAACCGGGCGTATCGGCGCGCATCTTCTCCATGCTGGCGGATGCCGGCGTCAACGTCGACATGATCGTCCAGGCGAATGCGCGCGGGCCGGAAAAGGCCAACATGGTGTTCACTTGCACGAGCGGTGATAGCGCAAAAGCCGAGCAGCTGTTGCTCGAACACAAGGCGGAGGTCGGATTTGAAAGTCTCTCCGTTGCGCGGGATGTCGCGAAGGTGTCCGTGATCGGTGTCGGCATGAAGAGCCATACCGGTGTCGCCGGCACAATGTTCGATGCGCTCTACAAGAAAGGCATCAACATCGATGTGATCTCGACCTCGGAGATCAAGATCTCCGTGCTCATCGATGCAGCCTATACAGAGCTGGCCGTGCGTGCACTGCACACCGCATTCGGGCTTGACGCCGTATAGGCTGAACGGCCAATTGCGGGCACGCCATGCCCAAGAGTTTTTCCGTTCCCAGGCTCCTGATTAACCGCCTCCGCGAAGTGATGGCGGGCGACATGGAAGCCGATACACGCCTGCAGAAGGTCGTGACCCTGATCGCAGGCACGATGATCGCGGACGTGTGCTCCATCTATAAACGGACCGAATCAGACGAACTCGAACTGGTCGCGACCGAAGGCCTGAGCCCCAGCGCCGTCCACCAGACGCGCCTTGCGCTCGATGAGGGCCTGGTCGGCCAGATCGCCTTGTCGGGCGAGCCCCTGTCCATCCAGGATGCACCGCGCCACCGGGCATTCTCTTACCGTCCCGAGACAGGCGAGGACCCGTATCACGCCTTCCTTGGTGTGCCGATCCTGCGGGGCGGACGCGTGATCGGCGTCCTCACCGTTCAGAACCGGACGGAACGGATTTACGAGGAAGACGAGATCGACAGCCTCCAGACCATTGCGATGGTCCTTGCGGAGGTCGTGGCCGCCGAAGCGCCAACGAGCGGCCCTGGCGGCGCGCAACGCGAATCGCGTGCCGCTAATCTCAGAGGGCGCACCCTTTGCGATGGTCTCGGCATGGGCGCGGCCAAGCTGCATGACCCGGTCGTTTCCCCGGCCCGCTATTTCACCGAAGACCCGGAAGCCGAAGTGCGCCGCCTGCGCAGGTCACTCGAGACGCTTCGTATCCAGCTCGACCGGATGCTCGCCAGCGATGTGAGCGCGATATTCGGTGAGCCGCGCGAAGTGCTCGAAGCGTTCAAGATGCTCGCCAGCGATCCGGTCTGGGCGATGCGGCTTGAAGAAACTGTCCGGTCCGGCCTGTCGGCGGAAGCGGCGGTCGACCGGTCCCGGCGCGAACACAAGATCAAGCTGGAAAACGCGCACGATCCATATTTGCGTGAGCGGCTGCACGATCTTGAAGACCTCGACAACCGCTTGCTGCGCATCCTCGCCGGACATGATGGCAAGCGTTCCGAAGATGACGAAAACGGGGAAGAGAGCCAGGAGGTTCTGATCGCGCGCCGCCTCGGCCCTGCCGAGCTGCTGGAATATCGCGATTCCGGCCTTGCCGCGATCGTGCTCGAGGAGGTTGCCCCGACAAGCCACACGGCGATTGTCGCGCGGGCCCTTGGAATTCCGACGATTGGCGGCGTGGGCTCGTTGAGCGCGGTGATTGCGCCGGGTGACCCGGTCATCGTGGACGCGGAAGAGGGCACGCTTCACATTCGCCCAGACGAAGACTTGCTGACGGCGTATGAAACACGCCGTCTCCTGCGCACGGAACGTCAGGCAGCCTTTCAGGCGCTGCGAGAGCAGCCATCCCGGACGCGCGACGGCACGGATATCTCCCTGATGCTCAACGCGGGCCTCGCCATCGATCTTGAGTCGATGTCGCAAACCGGCGCTGACGGCATCGGCCTGTTCCGCACCGAATTCCAGTTCCTGGTATCCGACACCTTGCCGAAGATCGACGCGCAGATTGCGCTCTATCGCAGCGTGCTCGATTTTGCCGGGACGCGGCCGGTGCATTTCCGGACGCTGGACCTTGGCGGCGACAAGCTATTGCCGAATGCTTCGACGGAAGAGGAAGAAAATCCGGCGCTGGGCTGGCGGTCCATTCGCTTTGCGCTGGACCGTCCCGGCCTGTTCCGCCGCCAGCTGCGCTCGCTAGTGCGGGCCGCTGATGGCGGGCCGCTCTCGGTCATGTTCCCGATGGTGACGATCGCCGAGGAATTCTTCGAAGCCAAAGCCCTGCTCATGGACGAGATCGAGTGGAGCAAGCGGCGCGGCCATCCCGAGCCAAGCGATGTGCGCGTGGGCGCCATGCTGGAAGCGCCCGCTTTCGCCTATGGCCTGGAAGAGGTTGCAGGGGAGGTGGACTTCATCTCTGTCGGGACGAATGACCTGCTTCAGTTCTTCAATGCGGCTGACCGCATGGTGCCGAGCGTCGCCGAGCGCTACGACGTTGTAAGCCGGCCCGTCATGCGCTTCCTCGATTTTATCCGGAAGGAATGCCTGCGGCTCGACATTCCGGTGTCCGTATGCGGGGAGGTGGCGTCGCGGCCATTGGAGGCGCTTTGCCTGATCGCATTGGGGTATCACACGCTTTCAATGCCTGCTGCCGGCATTGGCCCGGTCAAGCGGATGTTGCGCTCGGTTGACCTTGAAGCCTTCCGGAAGCCTTTCATGAAGGCGGTCTACACATCAAACGGTCCGTTCCGTAACGAAGTGTTAGCATTAGCAGAGCTACAGAAAATTGCTGTTTCTGACAGCTGAAATCTGTCCGTTTGGACTCTGCCCGTCTGTGGTATGATCCGTGCAACAATTCAGCTGGCAAACTATCAACGGTGACTGGACGCCCAAAATGAGCGGCGACGAAGAACACGACGAAATCTACGGCCCTGCAGCAGAGCCTGCAGACGAGGAAGGTGTACCTGGCCTTGGCCTGATTGATGCGTTTTCTGCCGGTGGCCGTCTCAAGGCGGCACGCGAAGCGCGCGGGCGCACACTTGAGGAAGTCGCACGTGAACTGAAGGTCAGCCGCCGCGTTCTGGAAAGCCTCGAGCAGACCACGCAGCCAACTGATTACGACATGCGCCGCACGCGCCTACTCGCGAAAACCTATGCCAAGACACTGGGTATCGATCCCGATCCAGTTCTCGCAGACTTTCCGATGGAAGAGGAAAAGGTGCTGGCGACGGCCGTCCCGAAATCTTCCGTGACCGTCAGTGAGCGCAGGCGCGGCGGATATCTCGTTCCGGTGGCAGCGGTGGCAGGCGCCGTGGTTGCCGTCGGACTGTCTGTCATGGTGCTGGCGCCGGCTAAGACGGTCGATGTACGGACCACGCCATCCGTTGCCGAGCGGGTTGTCGCGGTGAACACGGCCAATGAGAGCCTTTTTGCAGCCAAGCCGCTTGAGCGGACGAGCACTGAAAAGCTCGATCTCTCCATCGTTGCGCTGAAGTCCGCCTGGATCGAAGTGCGCGGAGAAGATGGCACCATCTTCCGTAGCCGGATGATGGCAAAGGGCGAGTCCTATTATCCGCGCCTTGATGCGGGCTGGACGGTCACCGTGCAGGATGGCAGCGCTTTCGAATGGCGCATCGAAGATGAGGCGGTCGGCCGTCTGTCCGAAGAGGCCCAGCCGATCTACTCGGCCAGCATCGACGAAGCTGCCGCGCAAGCCGCTGAGCGGCGCAGCCCGGCTCTTGCCGCGACTTCCAGCGCGCGTCCGTCCCGCTAGGGCGGAGCATTCTGCGATACACGCCAAAGAAAAAGCCGGCCCTTTCGGTGCCGGCTTTGTCATTTCTGGTTGGCTTGAGGCGCTCTAGCGGCCTTCAGTCAGCTGTTTGGTCTGTTCAGCCTGCGTCAGTGCCTTCGAGAAGTGCTCTTGGTTGTCGCCAATCATCGGAGCATCCCGGCAATCGCCGCCGCAATCATACGTGAATTGCGATCCGCCGCGATTAACCGTGACGAGGTTTGCCGTATTGGCGGTGACGGTGACGTCAGCCGACACGATCAGATTGTTCTGGTCGTCGAAAACCAGCAGGTTGGTCGTGCCGAATGTCTTGCCTGTCAGAAGCAGGAGGCGAGGATCGGCCACAGCAACGTCAGCGACGTTCTGGTTGCCGATGACGACGCTCGACGCGGCTTTCGACAGGCGAACCGGCTTGGTGGTGCCGCTTTCGACACTGTATTGCTGGGCAATTGCCGGGGCGGCGAACAGGGCGCCAGCGGCCAGGACGGCAGATACTTTCGGGAAACAGGACATGAAGGCCCTCCATGGGCGTGGAAAACACGCGTGGAGAATAGTCGGCAGAAGGTTTCCTGAACCCTAACGCAGCCAATTCCGGATTCTTTATATATAGGGCTATAATTAACGGGATTCAGCGATCTGGCCCTGCAGCCGCCAAGACGAGATCAAAAGTTAATAAAGCCCGTCTTCAAGTTCATGAATTTT
>JAYZBJ010000019.1:0-6056 GCA_036338795.1 Pseudomonadota bacterium
GGTCATGGGCCGTCAGTGATTGTGAGAAAGAAACAGGGATTCGAGCTCGTGATGGATCGGCTCTGAAATGATGAAGAGCGAAAGCGCAGACACAACAACGGTCAGTGCGAAGCCGGTTGCGCTTAGCCTTGGCTTCAGAAAGTGCGGTGCGAGCAAGGCCCTCGCCCGCAATTCGATATCTGCAGCGCCGAACGCCCTGCACGCCTCCGGAGTCTCGCGCCCAAAAACCTGCTTCAGACGCTCGACGGCCAGCAGCGTTTCAGCTGTGCGGATCGCCCCATGCGTCTTTGCTGCAGTCGCATCGCAGGCTTGCTCCTGAGCCAGCTCCAGCTCACGCAGGAACAGGCTTTGCGGCCACGGCAGATGGCCGACGCTAAGAAGGTTTGCGAGGAGCCGCACCAGACCGTCGCGGCGCTCGGCATGAGCACTTTCGTGGGCCTTGACGACGGCAATCTGCTCAGCCTCCAACGCCCTCACAAGGCCATCGCTGACATAGGTTTCGGATCGCAGCAGGCCTGCCGAAACGGCGACCGGCTTACGAGTCTGAAGAACACGCGTACCATCGGAGGCCGGTTTCGAGGCAAGGCGCAAAAGGCGCTGGCTCTGACTTGAGCGACTGACGAGATCGAACAGCGACAGGCCGAGCCAGACGATGATCGCGCCAAGACTGCCCCCGCCAAGGGCTGTGAGGAGCAAGGTTTCTTCGGCGCGTGCATGCGAGACGCAGGCCGCGCTATCGGTATGACAATGATGACTGACCAGATCGAACGGCAGAGCGTGCGTCGAGAAAGCGACCAGCACAGCAATAACAATCCCCGAGAAGATCGGCGCTGCCAACAAGCCTAAAAGGACTGCTGCTCTCACGCCCGGCGAGAACCAGCGAAGCAGGCGCACCAGCAACGGTGCGGCCAAAGCCAGAAACAGGCTGGCCGCCAGTGCGACAATGATCCCGCACAAGACGGCGATCCAGATGTCGGCGAGCGCGATCATGCCGTGTTGTCCTTCGCCTGTCGCGCATCGCGGACAAGTTGCTCAAGGGCTTCCAGCGTTTCTGCGCTTGCGGTTGCCGTAATGCCCGCAAAAGCGGCGAGCAGGCCATCATTACTCTTGGCTCGAAAACGTCCAATCGCCTCATCGACCAGCCGCGCCATCACAGCTTCGCGCGTCTCCGCAGGCGAATAGACGTAAGCATGGGAGACCTTGCCGCGCAAAAGAAGCCCCTTGCGATGTAACCGCTCCAGCGTCGACTGCACCGTGGAAAGCGAAATACCGCGCGCCTCGCCAATCTGATGATGAAGCGCACGCGCATCGGTTTCGCCGCGAGACCAGATGGCCTCAAGCGTCGCGACTTCCAGATCCCCAAGTTTCAAAGGCGTCGGCACGCAAAGTCTCCGGTTTCATCTGCAGACCTAGTGCTAGCCGATAAAAAACCGATTAACAATCGGTCTTTCATTTGCGATCAGTTGGAAACTCCGATTAGCCCTGCTCAATTCATGAGGACACGCCATGCTCTACCTGATCATCAAGGCCGTTATTTCAGCGGCTATCATCGTGGCGATCTCCGAGATCGGAAAGCGCAGCCCTGGCTTTGCCGCCTTGGTGGCATCTCTGCCGCTCGTTTCTGTCCTTGGCATGATCTGGCTCTGGCGCGACACGAAAGATACCGCGCGCCTCTCTGAACACTCCGCCGCCACCTTCTGGTACGTCTTGCCAAGCCTGCCGATGTTCCTCGTCATCCCATGGCTGCTCGGAAAGGGCGTGCCCTTCTACGGCGCCTTGGCGCTTGGCTCCGGCCTCACGATCGCACTCTACTCCTGATGGTATTCGTCGCGCCGAAGTTTGGTGTAAATCTCGGTAATTAGACAACGCGCCAGTGCTGCGACGAGCACGACATCCAACACGAAGTTCGGTCGTCCGGTCGTAATTTTCCGACATAGAATATTGAACTCTCACTGCACACGGAGCGCACACGAAGACCCGTAAGTACTTGTAATAATTTACCTTTCGCCCCGCTCCATCATGGGCGCCGTAGAAAATCGACGATCTAGTATTTTGTTTTTATTCAATTTAATTTCTTTAGCTGTCCAGATTCATTGACGTCGTGTGCAAATCAAAATTTTCTAGCACGCTGATTTAATTTCATATTTTCTAAGCCACCTTGAGCAAACTTGCACATGTGCAGGTGTAACCCTTTGTTTTATGGGTCGTTTACGTCCAGTCAAATATAGGAGCAACCGGAAGCGGCCAGCCAAATTGCTCGCGCCAAGACATTCCGCCACAACAAATTATCCCACAAATCGCGGTTTTCATATTTCGTGGGATAATTTCCTTGCCATCCTGAACTCCGACGTTTGCATTGGGCGCTGTTTGCGCGCACGACGCGGTTGGTTACCTTCACCGATGCGTGGCAGGAGTTCCTGAAGCGGGCCGGCCCCGCTTATGGAAGGCTCTTGGCGGGCTGGGAAGCCGCGCTGGGCACAACCGGATTCTACTTTGTGAAATTCGCTGATTACAGCTTGGACATGCCGATGGAGCCGATTTTCTCGGTCGGCGCAGGCGACAGCGAGAAAAGCTACATGGCGCTACGAGAAGGCGGTGACCGACCCCGGCACTGCACAGAGCTCCCCCCAAAAAAAGGCTGTGCAGAATATTTCTGCGAAGCCGGTGGTCTCAGAGGAACATTCGAGAATGCGATCAGTGAATTTCCTGAACGCCGAAGTCTGACGCGCCGAGGGCGAAAAGCTTCATGATCAGGTCCATTGCACCCGGCGCAGCCGCATGAGCGTCGAGAGCGGCTTTGCTGTCCCAGACCTCAAATATAACAAGTTGTTCGGGATCAGACGCGCTGATCGTTATGTCGTAAAACTGGCAGCCATAATGACCTTGGGTGATGTCTGCGAATTCACGGAACAGCGCCAACGCTTCATCGCGCTTGTCCAGAGGCACGCGAAGCCCGCCCTTTGAGACGACAATCCTTGACTGTCCGTACTCATCAAATGTGTCGCTCTCCGGCGCGAAATCTGCTTTGGCCATGGCAAGCAGTTTTTCCGACGTGTCCGGCACCGCGGAGATCAGAAATAGGTCAGCTCTTAGCCCCTCTATTAACACCTCGGCTGCCTGCCTGGCTGTCTGGATCTTGTCCGCTGACACACCTGCGGCAAGAATTTCCTTCGGTATGCCCGTAATACGGCCAGCAGACATGAAATTCGTAGCCGTGGCATCAGGACAGAAGACAGACACGCCAATCCCGCGATTGCGGGTATAAGTCGCAAGGGCCCGGCTATAGGCGACAATGCCAGCCTTGGTGGCAATGTAGGGACCACCGAACGGCATGTCATGAAACAGGCCAAGGCCGGAGGAGGTGTTGATGATCCAGCCACCGCCCTGCTTCGCCATGCGAGGAACGAATGCCGAAACGGACCGGCCAAGGCCTGTCAGGTTGACATTGAGCATCCAGTTCCAGTCTTCGGAGGGGATCTGTTCGAGCAATCCGCCTACCGAGACGCCGGCATGATTGAATAGAAGATCGACCCGGCCGAGCTTTTCAAAAGCGAAGTCGGCAAAGGCATTGACCGAAGCATCTTCGCCGATGTCACAGACCGTGGCGTAAATCTCGGCGCTGGCCTGAGCGGCTGTATCCTCCGCCGCCGCCTCATCAACATCACCAATAACGACGCGCACACCAGCCTCGCTCAGCATCGAGGCAAGTTCGCGGCCGATACCGCCGCCTCCGCCAATAATCGCTGCCGATTTTCCCTTGAACTCCATCAACCTGCCCTTCTTTTCTGTTTGTTTCGCCGATTAGTCGACCAGCTTCAGACGCTCCAAAAGCGCATCGAGACGCTGTTCAAGCTCCGGACTGGCCGACACCATCGGCAAACGATGTTCATTGGTCGGTAGAATTCCGAGACGTCGCATCATGTATTTCATCGGGATCGGGTTTGTGTCCCAGAAGATTGCCTGGTTGATCTCGAACAGTTCGAAGTGAAGGCGCCGGGCTTCGGCCATATCACCAGCCAGGGCAGCGGATGCCAGCGCCGATATCTGTTTGGGGAGAAGGTTGCCCGCCGCATTCATGAGACCTGCCGCTCCGATCGCCATCATCGGAAAGCTCAGCTCCTCAAGGCCTACGAAGATCCTGAAATCGGAACCACAGAGCGCCAGCGTCTCAGTGACAAATGCCAGATCAGTTGATGCATGTTTGACGCCGACCAGGCTGGGAACCTGGCGTTTGATCTCGGCAATCGCTGACGGCGGCAGGGAAACCCCTGATCGGCCCGGAATATGGTAGATCAGGATGGGCAGGCTGGTCTGTTCCGCGAGAGAGCGGTAGTATTCTGCCATGCCGCGGATGGGCGGCTTGATGAAATACGGCGTCACAATCATCAAGGCATCTGCCCCGACTGCTTCTGCGCCCTGGCACAAGGCAAGGGATTCGCGAAAGTTCTGTCCGCCGGTTGCCGCGATGACGGGAACCCTTCCCGCCGCCACGCCGACGGCGGCTTTCACAAGCGAGTTTCTCTCCTCGATCGTCAGGGTTGTCGGTTCTGCCGTTGTGCCATTTACCACAACGCCATGCGAACCACCGTCGATGACATGCGTGGCAAGCGCGCGGTATGCGGCAAGGTCAATCTCGCCATCACGAAACGGCGTTACCAAAGGAGGAAACGAACCCTGAAGGGTGGTCGAAACAGTCATCATGGTTGATCCGTATGTTCTTGGAAAGTGTGCATGGGCATCAGGCCGTCGTCTTGTTCTGAACGGTTGCAAGATTGGTCCCGAAACCGGCTTCCGAACCGAGAGTCAGGATTGGGCCACCCTTGATGTCTTCCTGCCAGATCAGCGATTCCATCCCGATGTGCAGGGGATGATCCTGAATGGTGAGAATGACGGCACCATCATCCTTTGTTGCATGCCCATGGGGGGCCCAGCCGGGCGCCGAAAGCATAATGTCTCCCGCCTCCCATTCGAGACGCACACCATCCACGATGCTGTAGCCGCTGCCATCAAGGATATAGTTGATTGCTGCGGAGACGTGCTTGTGCGCCGGTCCTGTGAAATTCGGGCCCGCTGCCGTAATCGTGGCGAAAAAGGAAAATGTTGTCCCGTTACGGATTCCTGTCGCCGGGTTGTAGAGACACCAGAGTGGGCGCCCCGTATAACCGGTCTTCAGGGACCGGACGATGCCGAGATGCTCGGCAACATCGCCCCAACGCCAAAGCAGTGGCTTGGACTCGACGAATTCAGGGTCAATCAAGTGCTCATAGGGGAGCAACATTGCGCCTGAGTCGCCCACTCGAATGGCACCCCCTGCCGCGTCCTTGGCGCTTGCGATTTTCGAAGAGTAGCTTGACGCAAATTGCGAGTTTGCTGCGGCCTTTTCGCCTTCTGCCGGATCGTACTCTTCGTAGAAAACCTCGAGCTTTCGCAGCAAGGGCGAGTTCGAGTAGCTGACATAGGTGAACGGCTCTGTGCCATTATTGAGAATGGTCTCGACACGCATCCCCGGCGTATTCCAGCAATCGCGTGCGTTGACGTCGAATGAGCTATCACCAATTCTCGCCTGCGCCGAACCCGATAGCGCCATTGTAAAACTGGAGGCGTTGTGACGACGCGGACGCGTCCGCTCGCCCGGCAGCAGCACACCAAACACTACGGCGATGCCCGGCGACAGTCCGAGACCCGGCTCCACACTTGAAGGATGAGCGACCAGGGCTTCTCTTCGCCCATCACTCCCGCCTGGTCCGTCGGACAGCATGGTCAAGGCGTCTGAAATCTCACCGCCCCGCACAAGATGCGATGACCAGACGTCTGTTGACTGCGCCGAGAAGGAGCGCTGGTCGATCATTTTTCCAGGTAGAGTGTGAGTTGTCATCGTTTGTGTCCTCTGGTTCTGCTCGCCGCTCGGGTCGGGCTTTACATGTCCCCAGCAACTGAGTTGCTGGATAAATTACGACAGATGCGAACCGGCCTTCTGCCGGCACCGTCGCACCTCTCGGATGCTTGGGATGATCAAAACCTCTGCGAGACAGTCACGCCGAAGGTTCGCTTGGCAG
>JAYZBJ010000020.1:0-4564 GCA_036338795.1 Pseudomonadota bacterium
CGTTAAGAAGAATGCAATATGCGTCGCTCATGGTTAAGGCTCCCGGAATCATGGTCTTATGGCTTTGAAGAGGAACATAGGGATGATCTGCGGTATAGACGAGGCCGGACGAGGCCCCTGGGCGGGCCCGGTGACTGCAGCGGCGGTCATATTGGACCCTGCCAATCCTGTAACGGGACTGACAGACTCAAAGAAGCTCTCCGCCTCTCGGCGGGAGGCGCTCTATGTGGAAATCAAGGAAAAGGCGCTCAGTTATGGCATCGGATGGGCCAGCCCTGAAGAT
The DNA here is from genome assembly GCA_036338795.1 of Pseudomonadota bacterium. Classification (GTDB taxonomy): domain Bacteria; phylum Pseudomonadota; class Alphaproteobacteria; order Caulobacterales; family Hyphomonadaceae; genus Henriciella. The sequence goes on from JAYZBJ010000020.1 coordinate 284, forward strand.
ATCGACCGGCTGAACATCCGGGAGGCGACGTTCCTCGCCATGACCCGCGCCCTGGCCATGACCGGCATCGTGCCGGACAAGATTCTTGTGGATGGAAACGCCCTTCCGAGCGATTTGCCCTGTCCGGCCACCGCCATCGTCAAGGGTGACCTCACCGAACCGGCCATTTCCGCAGCCTCAATCCTTGCCAAGGTGGCGCGCGATCGCGCGATGGAAGACCTCGCCAACCAGTTTCCTGGCTATGGGCTGCGCCGTCACAAGGGTTATGGAACGGCTGAACATGCCGAGGCCCTGGAATCGCTTGGACCGTGCGGCTGCCATCGCAAGAGCTTTGCGCCAGTACAGAGAGCGCTGCGAGCGGCCTGACCGGCAAATCGCCTTGAAAACACCGAAAACTCAACGGACTGCGTTAACCAGTCATTAACCAAGTCAGCCAGACTCTCCGGCGGTTATCGGGAGGAGTCTGCCTGCCATGATCGTTTTTGGGGCACACCCCTGGTTTGGAGAAACCGGGCGGAAGTACAAGTTCAATGTCACGCTGACCGACAAGGGCATTCCCGGCGGTGGCGGGATCTATATCTTCGTACGCAGACGCTTCGTCTTCTTTCTTGAGCCGCTCTACATCGGCAAGGCGACCAACCTTCGCAGCCGTGTGCTCGGCCACGAACGCTGGGCCGAGGCCTGGTGGAACCGCGGCGCGACCGAACGGCATATCCTGAAAGTTCCCAATGCCCGCGCGCGTGCCCGGATCGAGGAAGACCTCATCCGGCACTACCAGCCCGTGATGAATGACATCCTGATTCCACGCGGCGTGCATGATGCGCCGAACAACCGCCGCCTCGCGAAAGCATGGCGCCGCAAGCGGTTCTGGAACCGCTTCTGGTGGGGCAAACCGCACATCAATTAGCGCGCAGACGCCCACCACTTGCACGGTGGCCACCGAATGGCCCCGATGGTCTTTCGTCCTGCCGCAAAGTCAGGACCTTGGCGCCGCTGCTGGTTACCGCAATTGTATGCTCGAACTGGGCAGAAAGAGCGCCGTCACGGGTTCTCACAGTCCAGCCGTCATCCTCGGTATATACAGACCGACGCCCCTGGTTAAGCATCGGCTCAATGGTGAAAACCATCCCTTCGCGCAGCCGCACGCCCTCACCTCGCCGGCCGAAATGCAATACCTGCGGCTCTTCATGCATTTCTCGTCCGATACCGTGGCCGCAATACTCCCGGACGACCGAGTATCCATTCCGTCTTGCGAAACGCTCGAGCGCCCATCCGATATCTCCAAGTGTCGCGCCGGGACGTACCATTTCTATGCCTTTCCACATTGCGGCATAGGTCGCTCGAACAAGTCGTTTTGCGGCTGGTGTCGTATCACCGACAATGAAGGTCTTGCTAGAATCCGCAATGAAACCGTTCTTCTCAAGCGTGATATCGAAGTTGACGATGTCACCGCGCTTCAGCACATCGCTGGCGCTCGGGACGCCGTGGCACACTACATCATTGATCGAGGCGTTGAGCACGTAGGCAAAGCCGTATTGCCCCTTGCTCGCGGGTCTCGCCTTCAGCTCCTGGACAATAAAGGCTTCAACGAGGTCATTCACTTCAAGGGTTGAACGCCCTTCCAGATTGATGCCCTCAAGCATGCCAAAAACCGATGCCAGCAACCTGCCGGATTCGGACATCAACGCGATTTCTGCCGGCGATTTGGTCATGTTGCAGCGCCGATGGGTTCAGGCACAGATACGCCGGCCGCCTGAAATTCACGCTTCATGATTTCTGCAAAGCTCATTGAAGGATCGGCTTCGCAAAGCATGCCGACCTTGATCCAGAAAGCCGCCTGCGCGTTGATTGACCGGCACGTAATCTTGCTCGCGCGCCTTACCTGCTCGTGCAACTCGTCATCAATATTCACGATCCCCATGAAACATTCCTTTATATGTTTTATATACGTTTCATATACATATCGCTTATGGCTGAAAAGTCTTCAGATCGATTTTCCGCTTTTCGCTCTGATCAACCGGACGTAATGGCCGACGACGCGACGTAACCCCTCCCGAATTTCGCTGTCTGCGCGTACACTGCGACCGAACAGATAATGAGACGGAGGAACGGTCATCATGGGCGATAGCATCTTCAATCTGGGCGATATGCTTGACGCGGCGGGCAGCCAGCTGGGCAAGGAAAATCCGGCCCTGATACATGGAGACCGCATCGTCTCCTGGCCCGAAATGACGGCTCGGTCGAACAATGTCGCGCGCAACCTGCGCGCACGCGGCATCGAAACTGGCGACAAGGCCGGTTTCTACCTGCGCAACCAACCTGAATACATGGAAGCCCTCGCCGCCTGCTTCAAAGGCCGCTTCACCCATGTGAACGTCAACTACCGCTATCTGGAAGACGAACTCGCCTATATTTTTGACAATTCGGACTCCGCCGTCGTCTTCTTCGACCGTGAATTCCGCGAGAATGTCGAGAAGGTTCGCGCGCGCCTGCCCAAGGTGAAAATCTGGGTCGAGATCGGTGGCGATGGCAGCGACACGCCGGACTATGCCGTAGCTTATGAGGACCTCGCCACCACCGGCAGCGGTGCGCCGCTCGGCATTGAGCGCTCGGATGACGATCTTCTCTTCCTCTACACCGGCGGGACAACAGGCATGCCGAAGGGGGTGATGTGGAGTCACCGCATCTGGCGAGAATCCTCTTTGGAATCAATGAAGAAGATTTATGGCTTCGCCCCGGAATCCATGGATCAGCACCTCATGCTGGTCGAGCAGATGGGCAAACTCTCGCGCCAGCTGCCCGCCTGCCCGCTCATGCACGGCACCGGCCTCTTCACCGCCATGGGGTCGATGATTGGCGGCGGCGCCATTGTCACGCTTGAAAACACCAAGAAGTTCGACCCGGTGGAGCTATGGGACACGACGGACCGGCACGGCGTAACCGCAATGGCAATCGTTGGAGACGCGTTCGCCAAGCCAATGCTGCGCGTGCTCGACGAAAATCCCGGCAAGTACGATCTGTCGAGCGTGCAGACGATTACAAGCTCAGGCGTCATGTGGTCGATGGAGGTCAAGCGTGGCCTGATCAAGCACATGCCGCAAGTCGCCCTGATGGACAGTTTCGGTGCTTCCGAAGCGGTGGGTTTCGGCATGTCCGTGACCACCGCAGACGGCGTCCAGCAGACCGCGAAATTCGAGCTAGGCGAGAATTGCAAGGTCTTCACCGAAGACCGCAAGGAAGTGAAGCCAGGCTCTGGTGAGCCCGGTTTCATTGCACGTGGCGGCGCAGTCCCGCTTGGGTATTACAAGGATCCCGAGAAATCTGCCAAGACGTTCTGGGAGGTCGATGGCATCCGTTACGCCGTGCCGGGTGACTGGTGCACCGTCGAAGAGGACGGCACGATCACGCTACTCGGACGCGGCTCGAACTGCATCAACTCGGCCGGTGAAAAGATCTACCCAGAAGAAGTCGAAGAGGCGCTGAAGGGACACCAGGCCGTTCGCGACGCGCTGGTTGTCGGCCTGGCAGACGAAAAGTGGGGCCAGGCAGTCACCGCGGTCGTCGAGCTCAATGATGGCGGCGCGGTCGACGAGGACGCGCTTATCGCCTTCGTCCAGACGAAGCTGGCCCGCTACAAGGCTCCCAAACGTGTCCTGTTCAAGGATACGCTCGGTCGTGCGCCGAACGGCAAGGCCGACTACAAGTCCATCAAGGCCTTCGCGATGGAGACGCTCGGCGTGTCCGCCTGATCACAGGATAAAAACATTTCCCGGCGGGGGAAAGCTGATGGAAACCGGCCACCAGAACGCATTCTATTTGCGTTCTGGTGGCGTTCTATTCGCATTCTGGCGGGAATGCCTAGCCTGCCATCTTGAAATCGCCTTCACGCTCGGTCAAAACCGGATCAGTCGTGAGGGGATGCAGAATGCGCGGTTTCCTGTTCTGGTTTCTGCTTTTGGTTTTGATTGGCGGGACAGTGGCTGGCGTGTTCTTCATGCTTCAGCCCCGGACCACGCTCCATCATCCCGATTTCGGAAAGGATTGCGTTGACCTGCTGACACCGCAAACCGAGAGCGCCGTCGATTGTGTTCGCGTCTTTTACGGCACGAACCGCGACGTCCAGTTTGATGGTATCGGCCCCGGCCCTGATGATGAGGTCGACACGACCAACGTCTTCGCCAAGGACGCCCAGCAGCTTCACGTGGGGCGCGCAGATGTCTGGCTTCCCAAGCTTGTCGAGGAAGGTGGCAGCCGTGAGCGCGGCGAGACGCCATTCCTGAA
>JAYZBJ010000021.1:0-3323 GCA_036338795.1 Pseudomonadota bacterium
CATAGTCGCTGAGCGCTGCGGCGAGATCCGGATCGACTGACAGGTTCATGCGCACCGGCGTTCGGTCGGGCAATTGTTCAAGGCGGAGAGACATTGGGTGCGTTCCTGTTCAATGGGGCCGGAGGATGAGGTCGCGCGTCACAACCACGCGCACGGGCCAGCCGGGACGGACACGGATGGTTGGCTGGATACCGAGATTGCGGTCGACGACACGCTGACCTGCCTCGTTGATGGTGTCCGTGGTGCCGCGCCGGATGGCGCGCTCGATATCGCCATCTCCATCGCTTCCAAGTTCGGCGCCGATTCCGAGAATCGTGGCGAGCCCAGCCGCGGCGAAGACGCGGTTCCAGTGATGATCGGTGCGGTCGGAGAGACCGGAATAGCCTTGCGCATCAGCGCCGGGCGCGGAAATCACGATGGAGGACCCGTCCGGGAAGATGATCCGGTCCCATGTGACCAGCGCGCGGTCCTGCCCGAAGGAGACTTCGGACTGGTAGCGCCCGATCAGGCGCGAGCCTTGCGGGATGAGAAGATAGGCGCCCGTCACCGTGTCATAGACCGGCTGAGTGACCTGGGCGACGATGGCGCCCGGCAGATCGGAGTTGATGCCGGTGACGAGGGAAGCCGGGATCAGCGTGCCCGCCATCACCTGATAGGGGGAGACGGCATCCTGGACGCCATATTCATTATAGACATCGGCGGATGCGTCCTCGCCGGCAAAGGCAAGCTTGCGGTCCTGGAGATTGGGATCGGCGGCGCCGAAGGCTGACGGCGCCGCCTGGGGCATCACGGCCAGCGCCAGCAATTCAGAAGTGAGATCGGTGCCGGACCGTGAGCGCGCGTCTCCGCGCTGCGCCAGGGCTGCGTCTCCGGTTTCCGATTGCAATCGGAAGAAGACTGGTGCACGGGCGGCTTCTTCCGCCATCGCGGCGTCCCGCATGCGACGAGCGCGCGCGGCTTCGTCTGCCGGATTGGGTCGGAAATCATCCTCGAACCGTGTGACATATTCCGGTTCGATGCCGAGTTCACGCTCGGCGGCCAGCATGGTCGAGCCGAGATCGCCCGACAGCGGCGGTCCGAGTTTGGGCATCGCGTCATAGCTTGCCGGCAGGGTGGAGAGACCTTCGGGTTTCCGCGTATTGGTCGTGTTGTAGAGTTCCTGTCCAGGCGGTCCGGCCGCGGTCGGCGGCTTCAGGGCGATGCTTGCAGCGGCGAACAGGGCCAGCACGCCGAGGCTCGCACCGACCATGAGCACCTTGCGGTTGATCCGCGTGACGGGTTTCGGGGAAGACCTTATCTTCAGCCGCTCGGCATGTTCATCGAAGGGAATGGGCTCGCTCATGCTCAGCCTCCGAAGAGGGCGGCGAGCCCGGCCCGGCGTGTCACGCGGGCAATCCGCACGACGGTCTGGTTCTTCTCACCCAGACGCAGCTCGGCGGCGCGGAACAGCCGGTCGACAATGTAGTAATTGCCACGGACCCGGTAGTTGACGAGTTCGGCGTCGCCATCCTCGCCAAGCACAAAGAGTGGCGGCATGTCCGTCGTGGCGATGTCCGCCGGCATCTGGATATAGACCTGCCGTCCGTCATCGAACACGCGGACAGGCTTCCAATCTGGAGTATCTCCGGTCATCCGGTAATCGAAGTTCAGGCCTTCAAGCTTAAGCCCCTGTTCGATGGAGCCGGCTTCCCGCGCGATGGCCCGGTCGTTCTTTACGGTGAGGCCGGCAAGCTCATCAGCCGGGTAGCGCCAGGACAGGGCCGCCATATAGCTGCCCTCCATGCTTTCGAGTTCGAGATGATAGGTGCGCCGGTCCGTGGCGATCATCAGATTAGTGCGGATGCCTGCGCTGATCGGCTTGACCAACACCTGCGCGCGGGCCGTCGGACCGGACCCAGAGATCGTATCGCCGACAACCCAGCGCACCGTGTCGCCGGCCGATACCGAAACGAGAGTCTCGCCGGGCTGCAGGGCGATGTCGGAGACCTGGCCGGGGCTGGCATAGAGCCGGTAGAGTGCGCCTTCCGTATAGGGATAGACCTGAATGGCGTTGACATAGCCATCGACGGAGGGTTCGACGAGGGCATGTTCACGGCCTTCTTCGATGGCTTCGGCAGGAGAGGCGGATGTTGTGATTGTGCGAGTATAGGTACGCCGTGTTTCGCTCTCGCTGACCGGCATCATTTGTCCGGGGAGTGGAAGCGGGACCGCTGTTTCGACAATTTCGACCGGCAGCTCGACCTCTTCTTCAAGGGGGTGGGCTTCGACAAAAGCGGTGGCGTCGATCGGTTCAAGCTCGGTCGTGGCGCAGGCGGTTGTCAGGGCGAGGGCCGTCATGGCCAAAGGTACTCGGATCATGTCTAGTCTCCTGTAACAAGGTCTTCGCCCCAGTTGAGGCTGTTGATGTAAAGGCCGAGGGGATTGGCGCGGAGCGTTGCCGCGTCCTTTGGGGGCTGCGTGACGATGGAGAAGAGCCCGGTGAAGCGCTGCGCTTTCATCAGGGCGCCATTCTCATAGGTCTTTTCGATCCAGCGGGCCTGGAAACTGCCAGCCGAGACACGCACGACGCTGACGACATCGACGGTGCGGGATTTGCGGCCGATATCGGCGAAGGGATCGTTCGCCTGTGCATATTCGTTGAGCGTGGTCGAGGCGGACGCCGTGACGAAGTCATAGGCCTTCAGCCAGTTCTCACGGACGACAACCGGATCGACACTGAGGCCGCGCACATGAGCAATGAAGTTTGCCAGATGATGGGCGATCTGCGCATCGCTTGCGACATAGTGCTCAGCAGCTGGGGCGACAACGCGGGCGGCCCCTGTTTCATCGACTTCGACAATATAGGGCGTGACGGTGGATTGAAGGCTCCGCCAGACAAGCGCGCCGGAAGTGATGAAGCAGAGCGAGAGACAGCCGATGGCCATAAGCCGCCAGTTCTTCGCCTGGACGCGGGCAGAGCCAATCCGCTCGTCCCAGACCTGCCCCGCCTTCTGGTACGGTGTTTCGGGGAAGGGGCTCGCCCCATAATGTGTTGCTGATCGTCTGAACCGCATGATCTAGTCGTCCTTGTCCTGGAGGCTGGGGGCTACGCCGGATGAGCCGCGGTCGCCATCCCGCAGCGAGTGCGCGGCGGCCTGACCGGCATGGGTCATCCGCTGCTGTGTCTGCATCCGCCGCGCCCAGCCGGGCTCGCCTGTTGAAGAAGTCTCTCTGCCGCTGCCGACGGGAGAGCCGCCGGTCGCGGTCCACGCGCCCTCGCTGCCGCGCCGGTAGGCGTCCTTGAGTGACCTTGCGGGACGGCTGGCGGTCCGCCGGATCGCATC
>JAYZBJ010000022.1:0-6538 GCA_036338795.1 Pseudomonadota bacterium
CTGATAGTGGAAGTTGGGCTGCCTGGTCGAAGCGCTTCTGATTGCGCGGCCAGAGAGCGTAAGCGAGGACGGCAGCGAAGATGGCCACGAAGTAGATCAGGCCGCCTGTCTGCGCGAAGCTGGAGAGTGTCTCGTACATCGCCCCCTCCTAGCGCCGGTTCATCAGGTCTTCGGCTTCGTAGGTGGAGAAATCCACCAGCGTGCCGGTCATCTGAAGGTAAGCAACGAGCGCATCCATTTCGGTGATGCGGTCAGGGTCGAGATCGAAATCGCGGATCTGTACCGTGCCGTCACGTCCGGCCGCCTCGGTGTAGCGTGCCACCAGTGCGTCCTGCTCATCGAAATAGATGTCAGGATCAGCCTGTGCCTGCAGGTCGATCTTCGCATTTTCGACCATCTCGTCAGTATAAGGCACACCAACCGCACGAAGCGCTTTCAGGTCTGCTTTTATGTTCCTGTAATCAAGCTTCTTTTCGGCCAGGAAGGCATAAGGCGGCATGATCGATTCCGGCACCAGGGCGCGCGGGTCGATCAGGTGGTCGACATGCCATTCATCGGAGTATTTGCCACCAACACGGGCAAGGTCCGGCCCTGTCCGTTTCGAGCCCCACTGGAAGGGGTGGTCGTACATCGACTCCGCTGCGAGGGAATAATGGCCATAGCGCTCCACCTCGTCACGAAGGGGCCGCACCATCTGCGAGTGACAGACATAGCAGCCCTCGCGGATATAAATGTTGCGACCGGCCACTTCGAGCGGCGTGTAGGGACGCATCCCTTCCACCTTCTCGATCGTGTTTTCCATGTAGAACAGCGGTGCCATCTGGATGATCCCGCCAATCGACACCGTGATCAGGATGCCGATCGTGAGAAGAAGTGAGTGGCGTTCAAGGACGCCGTGATTGTTCATGAGTCCCATCTCACGAGGCTCCTATTCAGCAGGTTGGAGGGATGCGGCAGCCGGAGGATTGCTCACGGCCGGCGCTCCGGCGGACTGATTGATGCGCTCATGGCCAATCGCCGTACGGACCAGGTTGTAGAACATGATCACAGCGCCAGCGAAGTAGAGCAGACCGCCCGCAAACCGGATGATGTAGCTGATGTGCTTGGCTTCGACGGTTTCGACGAATGAGTATTCGAGGAAGCCGAACTCGTTATAGGCACGCCACATCAGGCCTTCTGTGATCCCGGCGAACCACATGGACACCATGTAGAAAACAATGCCGATGGTCGCGAGCCAGAAGTGCCACTCGACGAGAGACGTCGAGTAGAGGCTTTTGCGCTTCCACAGCCATTGCGTCAGGCAGTAAAGCGCGCCGAAGGAGATGAACCCGACCCAGCCAAGCGCGCCGGAGTGAACGTGACCAATGCCCCACTCTGTGTAGTGGCTCAGCGAGTTCACAGACCGGACCGACATGAGCGGCCCCTCAAATGTCGACATGCCGTAGAATGCGAGCGAGACGACCATCATGCGGACCACTGGATCGGTGCGCAGCTTGTCCCAGGCGCCCGAAAGCGTCATGACGCCGTTGATCATGCCACCCCAGCTCGGCATCCAGAGCATGATCGAGAAGGTCATGCCGAGGGTCTGCGCCCATTGCGGGAGCGCCGTGTAATGAAGGTGGTGTGGACCGGCCCAGATGTAGATGAAGATCAGCGACCAGAAGTGCACGATCGACAGCCGGTACGAGTAGACCGGACGCTCCACCCGCTTCGGGATGTAATAGTACATGATCGCGAGGAAGCCTGTCGTCAGGAAGAAGCCGACGGCATTGTGACCATACCACCACTGGGTCAGCGCATCCTGCACACCGGAGAAGAGCTGATAGCTCTTCGATGAGCCGATATCGATCGGAAGCGAAAGGTTGTTCACGATGTGCAGCATCGCGATGGTCACGATGAAGGACAGGTAGAACCAGTTCGCCACGTAGATGTGCGGTTCTTTCCGCTTCCAGAGCGTGCCGAGGAAGACAAGAAGGTACGCAACCCAGACCACCGTTAGCCAGAGGTCGGCATACCATTCCGGCTCCGCATACTCCTTCGACTGGGTAATCCCCATCAGGTAGCCGGTGCCCGCCAGCAGGATGAAGAGCTGGTAGCCGATATAGACGAACCAGGGGAGCATGCCGCCGAACAGCCGCGCCCGCGTGGTGCGCTGCACGACGTGAAAGCTGGTTGCGATCAGCACGTTGCCGCCAAACGCAAAAATCACTGCCGAAGTGTGCAGTGGGCGCAGGCGACCGAAATTCGTCCAGCCAAGCTCTTCAAAATAGAAGAGGTTCGGCCAGGTGAGTTGGCAAGCGATGATCAGGCCGACCAGGAGGCCCGCAATCGCCCAGAACATCGCAGCGAAGATGCCGCATTTGACGATCGTGTCCTCATAACGGGTCTCGTCGAAAGGATCGCGGTCACCAAGCTTGCCGGCCCAGAGGCCAATACCGATCAGCCAGGCTGCCACAGCAAAGAAAAAGACCGTCGCATGGATCCCCATGAGGCGGTCGGTCGCGTTTCCAGCGATAAATACGCCGAGGATCGCGAAGACACCGAGCAAGGCGGATACCGCCATCGTACTCGTGTCCATGCTACCCTTGCGAAGTGTGGTTGTGCTCAATTTCCCTTCCCCTCAATCGGAGCGCCTGCTTGAGCAGCAGGTGCAGGTTCGCGTCATGGGGATTGGGATAATCGACACCGCGCGGGCCGGTTATACGGGCTGTTACGTATGGGCCAGCCTGTCGCACTGTGGCTATTTCCGCCTCAACAGGAGGCAGATGCCATGTACAGACTCTTCATATTCCTGACGGGACTTGCCGTGTCAGCCGCAGCGTTGCCGCAAGTGCTGTCGCATCACGCCCGCACCGAACTCATGCAGCTTGCCTGGTGCTCATCCACCGGCAACAGCGCGCCGGATGCCGGCTTCTTCGGCATGCACTGCGCCGCGTGCCCGGTTCTGTTCGCCGGGGTTCTCGCAATGCTGGTGAGCGTGCTCCTTTCCGGAAACCGTCTCGACCAGATTTCGGCAAGGGTGCGCAGCTGATGCATATTGTCTTCGCGCCAGCGCGTATATTGACCTCAAGGCCCGGCTTGCCGCATTTCTGCTGGCTGGAGTCTGGAGGTCAGGGCGCTGAGCCAACGAGAACTCATATACGATATGGCGGAGATGGACGTTGATGCGCTCCACCAGCATTTCCGGTCGATCCTCCAATCGGTTCCGGATGCCATGGTCGTCATCAATGACGCCGGGATCATCACGGCGTTCAGCCGGGCGGCCGAGACGCTGTTCGGTTATGAAGCCAATGAGCTGCTGGGCCAGAACGTCAAAATCCTCATGTCGCAGACCGACAAGACGCAGCATGATGGCTATATCGGTCGCTACCTGCGCACAGGCGAACGCCGGATCATCGGGATCGGCAGGACGGTCACCGCGCGGCGCAAGGATGGCACGCTCTTCCCGATCGACCTCAAGATCGGTGAAGCCAAGATCGGCGAACACTATCTCTTCACGGCTTTCATGCGCGACCTGACCGAGCAACGGCGAAACGAATCGCGGATGAAGGCCCTTCAGGCCGAGCTGGTCCATTTTTCGCGGCTGAGCTCGGTCGGCACGATGGCATCAGCCCTCGCACATGAGCTGAACCAGCCGCTGACCGTGGTGACCAATTACCTTGAGGCCGCGCGCGACCTGCTCAACGCACCGGACCCGGAAACCATGAGCATGGTGCAGGAAGCGCTCAACGAAGCGGCCAAGCAATCGGTCCGGGCTGGCCAGATCGTTCGCAAGCTCAGGGACTATGTGTCACGCGGCGAGATCGAAAAACGCCAGACCCAGCTCGTCCCCCTGATCGGCGATGCGATTGCCCTGATCCAGGCCGAAATGTCTGGCGCAGAAAGCGAGATTGCGGTGAGCGTCGAGGAAGACCTCTCCGACATCATGGCTGACCCGATCCAGGTTCAGCAGGTCATCATCAACATCGTCCGCAACGCGCTGGAAGCGATGGACGGCCAGCAAGACCCGCGGGTCGAGATTCGCGCTGGCGCGATCAGCGGCGGCCTGGCGATGATCACCATTGAGGACAATGGCCCAGGCATAGACCGTGAGGTGGCCGACCAGCTGTTCAAGCCGCTCGCAAGCTCCAAGACGACCGGGATGGGGCTTGGGCTTTCGATCTGCAAGACGATTGTCGAAGCCCATGGCGGCACAATCGAAGCGATGCCAGCTGAATCCGGCGGCACGCGTTTTGTCTTCACACTGGAACTCGCAGGCAATGGCGATGAGTGACACAGAAAAACCCCTGATCCACCTGGTCGATGATGATGAAGCGATCCGTCATTCGGCGAGCTTCATGCTACGCCTCGCCGGCTATCGCGTGCAGACCCACAAGGATGGCGTCAGCTTCCTTGAAGACCTGACCAGGCATGAGACCGGGTGCATCCTGCTCGACGTCCAGATGCCGAAGATGAACGGCCTTGCCGTGCAGAAGGAACTGAATGCACGCGGCAGCGAGATGCCGGTTGTCGTGCTGACCGGACATGGCGACGTGTCGGTCGCCGTGCAGGCGATGAAAGCGGGCGCCGTCAACTTTGTCGAAAAGCCCTATGAAAAGCAGGTTTTGCTGAAAGCGCTCGAAGAGGCGTTCGATCAGCTCGACAGCAAGTCCCGCGGCGCGCTCCAGAAGGCTGATGCCGAGAAACGCCTCGCGCACCTGACGCCCAGGGAAACGGATGTGCTTGAAGGGCTCGTCGATGGTCTGACCAACAAGGCGATCGCAAACTCCCTCGACATCTCTCCCCGCACCGTCGAAATCCACCGCGCCAACCTGATGGAGAAGTTGGGCGTCGAGAGCCTTTCAGCGGCGCTACGGCTTGCGTTTGCCGCTGGTATTGAGGGCCGTGTCGACCGTTAGTGCCTCCGCATTACTTGCAATTACACACCTTTAACCAAGGTAGATATTCACAACGGAATGGTTGAGAGCGCTTGGCAAACAGCCCAATTGCGACTAGGTTTGATTCATTAGTAGAGTATTTGAGTAGAGTGTCTAAGGGAGACCTGTCTGGTCTCCCTTTTTCTTTTGGTCCTCTTCTTGCACCTTGAGACGCTCAGATTGGCCTGCATCTGCAGCAGCCAAAGCGCCGAATTGAGCCAGGGAAATCGATTGCTGAACATCGAAGACGATAGTTACCTGGACGAAAAAGGTCTGCCGCCGGACTATTGGTGCGAAACAGGCGGACTGCGTCTGAGAGCGAAAATCTGGAATGAGCAGCGTCAGGGCCTGCCAATCGTCTTCCTGAACGGGGTTGGCACCAGTCTCGAAATCGCGGCGCCGCTTGCCCGGCAATTCAATGGCCGACGCTTCATCGCGATCGAGATGCCAGGTTCGGGCCTGACGCCAAATACTTCGATGCCATTGCCACCGCCATTGCTGGCGCGCTTCGCCGTTGAAGCGGCCCGTCAACTCGGCGCAGCCCGGTTTGACCTGATTGGCCTGTCGATCGGCGGTGCCATCTCCCAGCAGATTGCCTGGCAATACAAGGACAAGGTCGCCCGCCTCGTTCTGGCCGGCACATGTAGCGGCATGACAATGCTGCCGCATGATTGGGTAGAGGACGGCCTGTTCTGGACGATGAATCCATTCGCCGTGGTGCTCAGCGACCTGATGGGAGACCTGAGCGGCCCCCACCTGCAAGACCTTATTCAACCGACGCCCGCCGCAATCGCGAGCCAGTTTGCATCATTTGCCGGTTGGTCAAGCCTTGCCCTGCTCCCGATGATCCGCACGCCATCTCTGGTGCTGGCAGGCGCCCGCGACAGGATCATCCCGCCATCGAATGCGGCACAGCTATCGGCCTTCCTGCCAAATGCAGATCACCGCATCCTACCGGATGCGGCGCACCTGTTTCCATTCACGGAACCGGAGCGAACGGCGAAGCACATAATGCGGTTCTTCGAGAAGACGCCGCCAGTGCCCGCCTGATCGCAGGGATCGCCTATCAGACGATCTCTTTCTTGTTGGTCACGATCTTGCCGACCAGGCCGTACTCCACAGCCTCTTCAGCACTCATCCAGTAATCGCGGTCGGTATCCGCTTTCACCTTTTCAAGTGTCTGGCCGGTCGCGTTTGCGAAGATCTTGTTCAGGCGCTCGCGCATACGAACAATCTCACGAACCTGGATATCAATATCGGAGGCCTGGCCGCCGAAACCGCCACGCGGTTCATGAAGCAGGAAGCGGGTGTTGGGCAGCGAGTAACGGTTTTCTTTCTGGGCCGCCGCATAAATCAGCGCACCAGCAGACGCGACCCAACCGGAGCCGAGAACCTTCACCGGTGCATCGACGAATTTGATCATGTCGTGGATCATGTCGCCAGATTCGACGTGGCCACCCGGCGACGAAATCACCAGAAGGATCGGCTTGTCGCTCTCCGATGAAAGCGCAAGGAGGCGCTCACAGACCCGGCGGGCCTGCTTGTCATCAATGCCGCCGGTCAGCAGGATCGTACGGGCATTGAACAGCGCTTCCTCAAGAAACGCGTTCGGCTCGTTCATC
>JAYZBJ010000023.1:0-22585 GCA_036338795.1 Pseudomonadota bacterium
TGGTCCGTTCAAGTCGGCTTTCGTCGAAGAGAAGATCGTCCAATCCGATCGTCCGGAACTCACCTCTGCCAAGCGCATCGTCTCTGGCGGCCGCGCACTTGGCTCCAAGGAAGAGTTTGATCGTCTTATCGTTCCGCTGGCTGACAAGCTCGGCGCAGGCGTTGGTGCATCACGCGCCGCTGTCGACGCAGGCTACGCCCCGAACGATTATCAGGTCGGTCAGACCGGCAAGATCGTGGCCCCGGAGCTGTACATCGCCGTCGGTATTTCCGGCGCCATCCAGCACCTTGCTGGCATGAAGGACTCCAAGATCATCGTCGCGATCAACAAGGACGAAGAAGCACCGATCTTCCAGGTTGCTGATTACGGCCTCGTTGCTGATCTCTTCAACGCCGTACCGGAGCTGACTGAAGCTCTGTAAGGCCTGATGTTACCAAACATGGAAAAGCCCCGGATGAGACCATCCGGGGCTTTTTTCTTGCCTAACTGTCGCTGGCTCAGGCGGTCTCGAGTTCTTTCAGCACATCCTGCATAATCGGCCCGATTTCCTCATTCAGGACGAGATGGGCATAGTCGTCCATGTCTGTCGGCTCGCGATTGATGATGGCGAGTTTTGCGCCAGCCCGACGAGCCATTACGGGGATGCCTGCCGCGGGATAGACCACGAGTGATGATCCTAGGACGATGCAAAGATCGCAGGCTTCCGCTTCGGCGGTCGCGCGCTCCATCTCGATTTCCGGCATGGACTGTCCGAATGAGATCGTCGCTGTCTTGATGAGGCCGGTGCAGTTCACACAGATGATGTCCTCATCGGCTTCCCATGGTGCGCGCAGCTCCTCCAGCTCGTAGCGCATGCCGCACTGGAGGCATTTGGCGTAGGACGCGTTTCCGTGAATTTCGATGACCTGATAGTCCGGCACTCCGGATTCCTGGTGCAGGTTATCGACATTCTGCGTCACGACGGCGCTGACCTTGCCCTGCTTCACCAGTTCGGCAATCGCCAGGTGGCCGGGGTTGGGTTTGGCGCCGACCCATCCAGCGGTCCTGTTGAACACGCGGTTCCAGCCTTCGCGACGCGCCTCGCGGGATGAGACGAAATCCTGATAGTAGATCGGCTTCATCTTGCTCCAGACCCCGCCGGGGGATCTGAAGTCGGGAATGCCGCTTTCTGTTGAAATTCCAGCGCCGGTGAAAACCATGACGCGCTCGGCGTGCCGGATGAGGCTCGCTAACTCTTTGGCCTTGTTCATGAACGGGACTTTATACGAGCCTCAGAACAGCATCCAGAGGCCCATCGCAATCATCATCAGGTTCTCTGTCAAAGAGACAAAGCCGAGCGGCACATTCGAATTGCCACCGACGCAGGCGCATTTGAGCTCCCGCTTGTCGACATAAACGGCCTTGATGACCGAAACCGCACCGATCGTCCCGATCGCAATTGCGATTGGCGAGGCGAGCCATATCAGTGCACCAGCGATCATCAGTATGCCTGCGACAGCTTCAGCGAACGGATAAACAAAGGCATATCGCACGAAACGCTGCGCCAGCAGGTCGTAGCCAAGGAACTGGTTCTGAAATGCCTCGAGATCCTGCAGCTTCTGGATGGCCAGGATGCACATTGAGATTGCGATAAACCATTCGCCGGCGCGAACAGTGAAGGCGTTTCCGAACGTGGCCCAGCTCACAGCGAGGGCCATCAGAGCAGCGGTCGCAAAGATTGCGATGACGGGCTGGTATGAGGTCTCGTCCTGCTTGTCGCCCGGTGCTGTCTTGCCGAAGTATCGCAGCAGGTCATCATGGCCGCCAATCCGCTTGCCGTCGATCCAGGTCTGAGGCGTGGTCTTGACGTCATGCGCCTGCTTGAACGCGTCAGTTTCTTCGCGCGTGGTGAGATGATTGTCATCGACGTCAAAGCCTTCCCGCTTCAGCAGGTCGCGGGACTTCAGTCCGAAGGGGCAGATATGCGCATCCATGACCATCCTGTAGAGGACGGCGGTTTTCGGTCCGCTCCGGCTGGCGGGCGATTGATCTGTTGCGGGTGTCGTGGTGTCGGTCATCGTGCGTTCCTTGGTTTCAATGTCGCGACTGACCACCTATTTCGGTTCCGTACCATGGTACGGAGTCAAGCGATGTCTCAGATGACAATCGGTCAGTTCGCCAAAGCAGCCGGCGTTGGCGTTGAAACGGTTCGGTATTATCAGCGCCGGGATCTGCTAGAGGTTCCGTTCGGCGAGGATAGCGGTCGCTATGGGCGCAAGGTTCGTCATTACAGCGAGTCCGACTTACGGCGATTGCGGTTTATCCTTTCCGCCAAGAAAGCCGGGTTCACGCTTAGCGAGATCAAGGAGCTTATCTCCCTGGATGCTACGCAGGATCGGGCGAGGGCCCATGAACTCGCCGAGAAGCGGCTGCGCGCAATTGATGCGCTAATGGAGGAGCTTGCGTTGGCCCGCGACGGTTTACGGAAACTGGCGGCAAGCTGCGCAACCGGTGCGCCAGGCCCATGCCCCATTCTCTCGACCTTCGAGCATTGAGCGGCTTGCTGCGCTGTGCTGAACTCCGGAGCCAGTAGAAGGGGTTATCATGATCAGAGAGACGCTTGTTCGCGAGCTGGACCACGATCCGCGATTCCAGTGGCGCGGAGGCTCCGTCACGCGGATCGAAAACCTGTCCGATATCATTTTTGCGCTGGCGCTTGGCATGATCGTTTCCTCGGGGGCGCGGCCTGAGACGTTCGAACAGCTGACTGCTCACCTTGCTACCATCGTTCCGATCTCAGCAGCCTTCGCTGTGCTCTTCATGATCTGGAATGCGCATTACGTTTTCTTCCGTCGATATGGCGTCGCGGATGGGTGGATCGTCTTCCTGAACTGCCTCCTCCTCCTGCTGGTCCTGTTCACCGCTTACCCGCTTCGTTTCATCTTCGACAGTTTCTTCGGATATATCTGGGGTATGACAACGCAGGATTGGGACTTCATGCGTGAGGCGAACCTCACATTTGAAACCTCCGGCACGATCATGGGGTATTTTTGCGTGGGCTATGCGCTGATCTTTCTCGTCATCAGCCAGATGTACGCATACGCCCTGCGAAAGACTGATCTGCTCGGCCTCTCGCCGATTGAAGAGGCAATGACGCGGCAGTCTGTCTGGTATTTCCGTGCCCAGATCATGATCATTGTGACGGTTGGACTCCTCGCGCTTTTCACACCGGTCCGTGCCTTTGCGGGTGCACTGATGTTCTTTTTCTGGCCGGCGGCTTACCTGATCGCGTGGTTGGTGCCACTACCGGACGAGAAGGACGGGGCTGTGCCCGGCGGGTCACAACAGATGGTCGACTGATATTGCACCTGCTTACAAAGCTTGATCTTTTGCGCGCCGCACAATCAGTCTAACTGATTACCAAAGCGACAGAGACGAAGCCTGTTCGGAGGGCGGAATGAGCAATATTGGCACCGTAGGCGTTGTTGGTGCTGGCCAGATGGGTAACGGCATCGCGCATGTCTGTGCGCTGGCTGGTTACAATGTGTTCCTCAACGACGTTTCCGAAGACGCGCTGGAGCGCGGCATCAAGACCATCGGGTCCAATATGACCCGACAGGTCTCGCGCTCGATGATCACGCCCGACGACATGACGGCTGCGATGAAGCGTATCGTGCCAAGCACGTCACTGGACAATTTCGTCAAGGCCGATCTTGCGATCGAAGCGGCGACCGAGAACCGCGAAGTGAAGGAAGCGATCTTCAGGTCGCTTTGCGGTGTCGTTTCGGAAAAGGCTTATCTCGCCACCAACACGTCCTCTATCTCGATCACGCGCCTCGCGGCGACGACTGACCGGCCTGAGAAGTTTATCGGCCTGCACTTCATGAACCCCGTGCCGCTGATGAAGCTGATGGAGGTCATCCGCGGTCTGGCGACGGATCAGGAAACGTATGAGATGGCGCTCGGCTTCGCCAGAGCGCTTGGCAAGACGACCACGAATGCGGAAGACTATCCGGCCTTCATCGTGAACCGCGTGCTCGTGCCCATGATCAACGAAGCCGTCTACGCGCTCTATGAAGGTGTCGGTACGGTCGAGAGCATCGACACCGCCATGAAGCTTGGTGCGAACCATCCCATGGGTCCGCTAGAGCTGGCGGACTTCATCGGTCTCGATACCTGTCTTTCCATCATGCAGGTCCTGCATGATGGCTTGGCGGACACCAAATACCGCCCATGCCCTTTGCTCGTGAAGTATGTTGAAGCTGGCTGGGTTGGCCGGAAGGCAAAGCGCGGTTTCTACGATTATCGCGGCGATGCGCCGGTTCCGACCCGCTAAGTTCAGATCTCAACGGTCCGGATCAGCTCGATCACGGCGTTGATGACCGTATTTACAGCGACGGCAGCCAGGATCATCCCCATAATCCGGCTGACAAGTGCGGCGCCAGCCATCTTGATCACCCGCAGGATCGGGGATGCGAGCAGCATCAGGCCGAGCGCGCACAACATGATGATGCCCATGATGCCGGCTGTGACGGCCTGCTGCTCAATGCTGAAGCGGTTATTGTCGGTCAGCACCACGATTGCCAGAATTGCGCCGGGTGAGGCGAGTGAGGGCATGGCCAGTGGAAAAACAGCAACAGACGCTCCGTCCGGTGCTTCCTGATAACCGAGCGCCTCCGACTCCGGCTTTGAGTCCCCGAAAATCATCGTCATGGCAAAGACAAGTAGGACCAGACCGCCGGCGATCTGGAATGCAGGCAGACTTATTCCAAGCGCATTGATCAGGAACTGGCCGCCAACAAGGAAAAGCAGGAGCACGCCGGTAGCGGCAATGGTTGCCTGGAACGCGACACGTCGTCGTTGAGCGGCTGTCATCGCTGCAGTCACGGCAATAAAAACGGGAATGGTGCCGATCGGGTCAATGACGACCCATAGCAGGATGAATTGCTCAATAAGGGTGTGCGTCATGCTTGGCTGGCGCGCCTTTCCTGTTGGTGTTTCTGATTTAGCGGAGCTGCTTCAGAGATTGCGGGCCGAGGCGCAATTACAAGTGGTGCTGGCGCCATACCTGCAAAGAAATCTCTCAAGCGAGCTCCGAGAGGGCTTTGCGCAAGTCACCAGGAGGGCAACTGGTAACTTCCTCGTCGACCCGTGCATGCTCCTGCGTCCAGATCGGCGCCGCCTCGGCGAGCAGGGCTTGCCCCTCCGGCGAAAGTTTCAGGAGCCGGCTGCGCTTGTCCTTGGGATTTGGGATGATTTCGACCAGCCCGCGCCGCTCCAGCGGCTTGAGGTTGGCTGTCAGCGTGGTTCTGTCCATTGCGAGCAGCGCGGCCACAGGTCCGATCGGTGGAGGTTTAGGCCGGTTCAGCGCCATCAGCAGAGAGAACTGACCGCTGGTAATGCCTAGCGGGCGAAACGCTTCGTCAAAACGCCGGGCGAGCGCTCTCGCGGCGCGCTGGGCTGCGAGGCAAAGGCAATGGTCCTTCACGTGAAGCGTCGTCTCGAATGAAACCTGATTCGTTGTTGACATGACTAAGTATGTTGATATCAACGTTAATTAGTCAAGCGACCAAGGCAGAGCGACATGTCCACTAGCCAGCCAGCGGAAATTGAACTGTTCGCCTTCGATTGGGTGCCGAACATCGCCAAGGGGCATGTTCGGGACCTGCGGGCGCGGTGGGCCATGGAAGAGGCGGGCATTCCTTACCGTTCGAACCTGATCAAGGTTGCCGACAAGCCAGCCGACTTTCAGGGCTATCAACCTTTCCGGCAGGTGCCCGCCATCGTTGATAATGGGGTCAGGGTGTTCGAGTCGGGTGCAATCCTCCTGCACCTTGGGCGCAAGAGTGAGGCGCTCTTGCCGCGTGACGCCGCCGGACGGGCTGCGGCTGAAAGTTGGCTGATGGCGGCCTTCAACAGCGTTGAGACGTTCGCATTCGAAATCTACTTCATCCACATTTTCAGCGCGGGCGAGGAATGGACGGCTCTTCGGGAGCCGAGTGCGACGCGTTTCATGAAGTCGAGACTTGCGCCGGTGTCAGAGGCGTTGGGTGAGAAGGACTACCTGACTGGCCGATTCACCATTGCGGACATCGCGATGGCAACCGTCTTCCGCGACCTCGACCGGCATCTGCCACTGAAGGAATGGCCAAACCTCGAGGCCTATCTAAAGCGCTGTACCGAGCGACCTGCCTTCGAGCGGGCACTGGCGTCGCAAATCGCCGATTTCACAGGCGAGCGACCCGAAGGTTTTCCCGCCTGACGTTCTGATTTCCTGAAAGGATCTGATATGCCCTACATTGATGGTTTTGTTGTCGCCGTGCCCGAAGGCAACCGGGAGGCCTACCGCAAGCACGCCGAAGAAGCGTTCACCGTATTTGCTGACTATGGCGTCTCCCGCATGGTTGAGGCTTGGGAGGTCGACGTGCCGGATGGGCAGCTGACAGACTTTCGCCGCGCCGTGAAAGCCAAACCCGGTGAGAAGATCGTTTTCTCGTGGATGGAGTATCCCTCCAAGGAGCTCCGAACTGAAGCGCTTGAAAAGATGATGGACGATCCGCGTATGAAAGATATGGGGACAGAAATGCCATTCGACGGCGCCCGGATGATCTATGGCGGGTTTGAGCCAATCTCCGACATCGGTGCGATCGCCTCTTCGGGATACGTCAACGGGTCCCTGTTCGCGGTGCCGAACGCCAACAAGGCCGCCTTCACTAAGTTTTCCGAGGAAATGGGCGCGCTGTTCAAGGCGTATGGCGCCACGCGTGTGGTCGACGCCTGGGGTGATGACGTGCCGGAGGGCAAGGTCACTGACTTTCAGGGCGCCGTGAAGGCCGAAGATGAGGAGACTGTGGCGTTTACTTGGATCGAATGGCCGTCAAAAGCGGCCTGCGATGAGGCGTGGGAGAAGATCATGGCTGACCCGCGCATGGAAGGCGCGATCATGCCGTGTGACGGCAAGCGGATGATCTTTGGTGGCTTCGAGCCAATTGTGGACGTGTCAGCCAAGTCCTAGCTGCGCCACCGCAATGTCACCGGTTCGATGGGATTGGAGAATGGGCGGCTTTCTGCGCGGGATGTGGCCCATTCCTTTTTCAGTGTGCGGTACCATTTTGCCTGCACATCAATATCGTCAATCCAGATCATCGCCTTCTGATACTTCATGCCCTCATTCTGCAGGTCGACGATGTCACCATCCTGCCGCAGAAATTTGCGCGCTGCTGGTTTGAAGATCGGAATGGCGAGATTCAGTAGCGGCGCGCCGAAGAACCAGGTCACTTGCGTGATACGCGTCTTCTTCTTGTAGATCGGGGTCAGGCAGGTCAGCGTCAGAAGCCGCGCCTTGTCATTCTCGACGATCTCCCAGCGATAGCCGGGCAGCTGGAAAATGATCTCGGTCGTCACCTTGCCGCCAAACACGGCCTTGTAGGCCAGTGAGTTGGATGATGGCTGGTGGCGGTCGATTGCCCAGCCCCGGTCTCGCGGCACGAACGGCTTCTCTTTGAGTTTCAGGCCGACGCTTGGTGGGCGCCACCACCATTGGGAGTGAACGAAAGCCACGTGAGCAGGGTCCATCAGGCCGACAACAGCATCGTCCATGTGGGCGTTGAATTCTTCCTGGATGACGAATTTGGGTTTGTCTGGCAGCGGCCCAAAGTCCGGCGGCGGGACATCGGGGTCACCTGAGAATTTCGGATCGTCCGAGATGAAGACGAAGACCATCCCGTTCTTCTCGTGAACCGGATAGCGGCGCACCTTGAAGCGGTTCGCCTCATAGGGCTGTTCTTCCAGCACGCTCGGCATGTGTCGGCAGACGCCGTCGGTCCCGAAGCGCCAGCCATGATAAGGGCACTCAACCGTCGGCTCGCCCTCGGTGTCCAGCATCTTGCCAGCGCTGAGCGGTACGAGGCGATGCGGACAGATATCGCGTAAGGCGAACGCCTCGCCCGCCTCTGTTCGGCCAATAACGATGGGCTGATCCAGCATGATGCGCCGAAGCAGGCCGCCCGGCTTCAGCTCTTTCGACGTGCACCCCAGATACCAGCTATCGGTCAGCCAACCTTCCGGCGTGATGCCCGGCTGGGTCTCCGTCCTGGTGTCGATAAGGGTCTGCGTGTCAACCATGGTCAGCGTTCTATACCGAATGCGCCGGGGCAGAAAGCACGTACGCGACACGATTGACAGCATGCAGCCGCTAGTCGGAAGGCCCAAGCCCCGCTATATCGCGCCTCATGACACCTCGCGACAAGATCCGCAATTTTTCCATCGTGGCTCACATTGACCACGGCAAGTCGACCCTCGCTGACAGGCTGATCCAGGTGACTGGTGGCCTGACTGATCGCGAGATGCGCGAACAGGTTCTCGATTCCATGGATATCGAGCAGGAGCGCGGCATCACGATCAAGGCGCAGACGGTCCGCCTGAACTACAAGGCCAAGGATGGCGAAACCTACGTTCTGAACCTGATGGACACGCCTGGCCACGTTGACTTCTCTTACGAGGTTTCTCGCTGCCTTGCGGCCTGCGAAGGCTCGCTGCTCGTGGTGGATGCCTCGCAAGGTGTTGAGGCCCAGACGCTCGCCAACGTTTACCAGGCGATCGATCAGGACCATGAGATCGTGCCGGTCCTGAACAAGATCGACCTGCCTGCCGCTGAGCCGGACCGCGTGAAAGAGCAGATCGAGGACATTATCGGCCTCGACGCCTCGGATGCGATCGAGACCTCGGCAAAGAACAATATCGGCATTGAGGATGTCCTTGAGGCCATCGTGCACCGCCTGCCGCCACCGCATGAAGGCGAACCGGACAAGCCGCTCAAGGCGTCGCTCATTGATGCCTATTACGACCCGTATCTCGGTGTGGTGGTTATCGTTCGCATCGTCGACGGCGTGATGCGCAAGAAGCAGAAGATCCGCATGATGCGCGCCAAGTCGACCGATGAGGTCGACAAGGTTGGCATCTTTGGCCCGAAGCCGACCGATGTCGAAGAACTTGGCCCGGGCGAAGTTGGCTTCTTCGTCGCGTCGATCAAGGAAGTTGCCGACACCGCTGTCGGTGACACGATCACGGACGAGAAGAACCAGACCGACACGCCGCTTCCAGGCTACAAGGAAGTCGTACCGATGGTCTTCTGTGGCCTGTTCCCGGTCGACGCTGGCGACTTTGATGACCTGCGCGCGGCCATGTCCAAGCTGCGTCTCAATGATGCGTCCTTCACTTGGGAGATGGAAACATCTGCGGCGCTTGGCATGGGCTTCCGCTGCGGCTTCCTCGGCCTGCTGCACCTCGAAATCATTCAGGAGCGCCTCAGCCGCGAGTTTGACCTCGACCTGATCGCGACGGCGCCGTCGGTTGTCTATGAGATGACGATGACGGATGGTTCTGAAATGGAGCTACACAATCCGGCAGACATGCCGGACGTGGTGAAAATCTCCGAAATTCGTGAACCTTGGATCACGGCCACCATTTACACGCCCGACGAATATCTCGGTGCCATCCTGCAGCTCTGCCAGGATCGCCGCGGCGTCCAGAAAGAGCTGTCATATGTGGGCGGCCGCGCGATGGTGAAATATGAGCTGCCGCTCAACGAGATCGTGTTCGACTTCTACGACCGCCTGAAGTCCATCTCCAAGGGCTATGCGAGCTTCGACTATGAGATTATCGGCCATCAGGCCGGCAATCTCGTAAAGATGCAGATCCTCGTGAATGACGAGCCGGTCGATGCGTTGTCCATGCTGGTCCACCGTGACCGCGCCGAGGGCCGCGGTCGCCAGATGTGTGAGCGCCTGAAAGACCTGATCCCGCGCCAGATGTTCAAGATCCCGATCCAGGCTGCCATCGGTGGTCGCGTGATCGCACGGGAGACCATTTCCGCGCTCCGCAAGGACGTGACGTCCAAGTGTTATGGCGGTGACGCAACGCGTAAGCGCAAGCTGCTTGAAAAGCAGAAAGCCGGTAAGCAGCGCATGCGCCAGTTCGGCAAGGTCGAAATTCCGCAGGAAGCCTTCGTCGCCGCCCTGCGCATGGACGACGACTGAGCCAGATAAAAGAACGCCGCGGCCTCGCTGAAGCCGCGGCGTCTTTGGACATCGAGCGACGGGATGTTGGCCCCGCCTGTTTCGGCGGCCCATGCCGCCGGATATTCTCAGCGATAGTAGATCTGGTAGTAGACGTTATAGATGCTGCCTTCGTCCTGCGAGGCGATCACCGCGATATCGTAGACATGATCGTCTGTTACGCGTGTCGTCGCCATGTCGGGCGTGAACACCATGCCGCCCAGGTTGTCGTCTGATATGCGATCATATTCGATGATCTCGAAACGAACATCTTCCAGAAGCGGTGTCTCAAAGCTGGCGAATTCGTAATCGCCTTTGTCCATCGTCCAGCTCATGCGGTCTGTCGGGGCAATCTTGCGCCCGTTGACCTTTATATAGGTGTCGTCAGCACCTGCGGTTTTCGAATCGACAAACTCGACAATGGCTTGACCCAGATCCCCCATGTCACCGCCTGTACCCTCTTCGATCAAGGTGACCGTGGACGCGCCGAGTGTTTCACCAAAATAGGGAGTGGCCTCAATCGATGCTCCCGCCAGGTAGCCACCGATCTGTCCCATAATGCGGGCCGCATCGCCAATGCCTGCAGAAGGTGAAACAGCTTCGATGGCCTGAATCTTCAGCCATTTCACTCGCCCGTAGCTATTGTGCCAGACCTGCGCCGGATTGGCGTTGCAACCCCACATGTGGATATTGGTCTGATTATCGACCGAGCCACCGGTGACATCGATGCAAAGACCGCTCTTGTCATTCACGATTGTACCGTCTGGTTTGTAACGCCAGAGCTGATGGCGTTCACCGTGGCAGTGGTACACCGTTACGTTTGATCCCCAGTCATTCGATGTTGCGTCAAGGCACATGCCGTTCACCTTGCTGACGACCTGGCGGCCGACGATTTTCCATTTCTGGTTATCGCCGCCATGGCACTCATGTTGAACGACGTTACGCACGTTCACGTCGAGACACTTGCCGCTGACTTGCGCTCTTAGCTCCTGCCATTGTGCTGACGCACTGGGAGCAAGCCAAAAGGCTGCGAGTACGCTGGCGATGGCCGCCACGAAATATTTGAACATCAATTGTCCCCACCTCGATAAATTCCGGAACGGAATCAGGGTATTGTTTATGTTCAGCGCAGTGGGGCAAGGGTGTCGTTGCGTCAGGCTCGTGCGCCTGTCGTGCGACCAGCGAAGGGGAGGCGGAGTTCGCTTGAGCGTTCTTTTGGAACGACCGAAATCGTCACGACAACGATTTGCCCGCGATGATAATTTCGCCCGCTAGCTAGCGTTGTTTCAGCACCGTCACCGGTTGCGCCTTCTTCTTGCGCTCGCGCAGCGTGATGTAGATAGCCGCGACGATGATGATGCCCGCGCCCACCCAGACATTCGTGCCTGGCAGGAGGCCGACGACGAGCAGGTCGGCGACCGTCGCCATGGGTAGGCGCAGGTAATCCAGCGGCGAGATGAAGGATGCGTCGCCCGCACTGACGGCCGAGATGTAGCAGAACTGCGAGATGTACCCGGTGAACGCCATGAACAAAATCCAGCCCCAGGTGGCGAGATCGGGCATCGACCAGTAAATGAAGGCGAAGGGTAGCAACAGCACTGTCGAGAGAATGTTCGCATAGGTTAGCAGGGCGACCGCTGACAGTTCGGCGCTGAGTGTCTTCACGAGGACAATTGCAAAGGCGAGAAAGAAGGCGCTCCCGATCGCGCAGAGTGTTCCCCAGTCGAGCGCAAAGCCGGATGCAACGCTCGGCTCCCAAAATATGAAGACGCCCGGCATGACCATGATCAGCACGCCGAAAAACCCGACCGCGACAGCGCCCCAGCGGTGTGGCCCGATCACTTCTCTCAGGACGATTGCCGCCAGAAGCGTAACGAAGAGCGGCCGCGAAAAGCTGATCGCATTGAATTGGGACAGGGACAGCGTGAAAAAGTCAGACACAGCGAGCATGGCCAGCGTGAAGCCGAGCGTGCCGAACAGCGACCGTGCGAGCAGCATGCCGGGCCGCTTTGTCTTCATCTTCGAAATCCCGGCGCGCATGATCACCGGAATGGAAAAGAGGAGCGCGAAGAATGACCGCCAGAACGCCAGGAAGACGGGGTGTACGGTCTCGGATAGTTCCTTCGCCAGGACCGTGTAGACCGTGAAGCCGATGCCGGACAGCACCATGAAGACCGCGCCCAGGGCATTGCCAGACAGGCGAGGACGCTTAGTCTCTACTTCAGGATCAGAAGGCGCAGTGTGAGGCATGAAGCGGTTTTCCCAGAAGGACCTCGACGAGATTGACGAGCTTTGGCGGAGTGTCCCGGCGGATCACGTCTGGACGGGCTGGTCGGCCAGCGGAGAAGAGCCGGACGAGATCTGGCTGTATCGCACCCGTGCCCACTGGCGCAAATTTCCTCTGCGGAAAACAGAGAACGGCTATGCACTTTTTGATGAACGCGGCCACGAGGTTGCCGCAGCCGCCTCGCTCAACGAGCTGCTGACGGCGGTGGAGAGTATTCCCGGCCTTAATGATGCCTCGCAGGAGGCCGGGAACGGCGCAGGCGGCGCCTAGCTGCTTTCGGCGACCATTGCGTCGCGCATCTGTTCGGCCTGCTCCACACTGATACCGAGCGCATCGAGAAGCGGGCCGGCATTGGTCTCGTCCCAGCTGTGACGCGGGCCAACTGTCATGCCGCCATCGACCAGAAACTCGCCGCCGGTGATGAATTCCGCCTTGTCGGAGGCGAGGAAGGCAGCCATTTCCGCGATGTCGACGGGCTTGCCGGTGCGGCCTGCAGGCTGCATTCGCCCGCCCTGTTGCTCGACGAGCGCGGCCATCTGGTCCGCCTGCTCGCGGGAGAGGCCGAGTGATGCGCCAAAGATCGACGTAGCGATAAAGCCCGGCAGGATCGCGTTCACGCGGATCTTGTATTTCGAAAGCTCGGCGGCTGCCAGTTTGGAGAAATGCGCCACGCCCTTCTTGCAGACCGAGTAGGTGACCGGTGCATATCCCGCACAGACAGCCGAGATGGATGACGTGTTCACCACAGAGCCGCCGCCACGCTTCTTCATGTAAGGGATGGCCAGCTTTGTGCCGACGAAAACCGATTTGAGCAACAGGTCGACCGTCGCGGCAAAACCGGCCTCATCAAGGTCCTCAACGCCCGTTGGCGTGCCGCCATGGCCAGCATTGTTCCAGAGGATGTCGAGTCCGCCAAATGCGTCTTCGGCTGTGTCAAAGAGCTTCTGGAGCTCTTCGGTGCGTGTGACGTCGCAGTGGACGTAACGCACCTTGTCGGACCCGAAGCGCGCTTCCAGGGCCTTGCCCTTCTCGTCCTGCAGGTCTCCGGCGACCACGGTGGCACCAGCCTCCACAAAAACCTCGACACCGGAATAGCCGATACCGCTCGCTGCGCCTGTGATGATTGCTGTCTTTCCCGAAAGGGCGCCCATGATGATCCTCCTCAATGTGTTTTGACGGAAGGGGGCGCTTCGCTGGCCGCGAAGTCAAGATTGGCGTCGGGGAAGGAAGAGGGTGCTGGCCTCTGCCTCGTCAGACAGAGGCCAGCTGGGGACGTTACCGACCGGCTTTGGGGAAGCACCGGCGGTTCTGTTCTTCAGTTTTTTGAGACTTTCATTCGCGCGCAACCAATCCTGGCTGCAGCGTCGCAATCAGTCCCCCCACAGCTCAACTCTATACGAAACACAGCGGCTTCTGGCAAGTTGAAAATCCCTGAAACTGTAGGAAATACAGCAGGATACGCCTTATAGGGGAATGCGGCCTTTAGCCGGTTCGCAGAAATCGTCCGCGAGGCGAGTGCCAGACTGGCACAAAAAAGCCCGGCGCGGAGGCCGGGCTTGATCGTGCAGGAACTATTCCGTGCCCGTCATTGTTAGGCGCCTCTTGAGATAGACATATTCCAGGGCCGAACGGCGGGCGGTTTCCTTCTGGTTCGCCGCTGCAGAGTGGCCGCCATCGATATTCTCGTAATAGAAGAATGGCTTGCCCGTCTCTTCGAACAGCTTCGCCATCTTCCGCGCGTGGCCGGGGTGGACACGGTCATCCTTGGTGGAGGTCAGGAAGAAAGGCTTCGGATAATCCGCAGCCGGGTCGAAGTTGTGATACGGCGAGATCGTCTCGAGGAAGGCGCGCTCATCGGCAACGTCCGGATCCCCGTATTCGTCGACCCAGGACGCACCGGCCAGCAGCTTGTGATAGCGCAGCATGTCCAGCAGCGGGACCTGGACGACAACCGCATTCCAGAGGTCCGGCCGCTGGGTCAGCATGACGCCCATGAGCAGGCCGCCATTTGATCCGCCCATGATTCCCAGATGGTCTGATGTGGTGACACCGCGATCGACAAGGTCTTCGGCCACAGCGATGAAATCATCATAGATGATCTGGCGTTTCTGCTTCAGGCCCGCCTGGTGCCATTCAGGGCCAAACTCGCCGCCGCCGCGAATATTCGCGAGAACATAGGCACCTCCCTGTTCCAGCCAGAGACGGCCACGAACGGCAGAGTAAGACGGGTTCATCGAAACCTGGAAACCGCCATACCCATAGAGCAGGGTTGGCGTCGTGCCATCTAGCGGCATGTCTTCGCGGTGGATGATGAAGTACGGGACTTTCGTTCCGTCGGTGGACGTCGCGAAGAATTGCTCGACCTTCAGGCCCTCGGTGTCGAACTTCTCGGGCAGGCTCTTGATCGAAGAGACCTCGCCGGTGGCCACGTCATAACGCAGCAGGGAGTCCGGGGTCAGGAAGCCCTCATAGTTGAGAAACACCGTATCGACATCCTTGTCCGCGAAGGCGATGCCCGCCTGGCCCGTGCCGGGCAGTGCGATGTCAGACGTCGTCCATCCATTCTCCGACCGGGCAAGCTTCAGAACCTTGCCGACCACGTTCTCGTTGATCGAAAGAAGGGCTGCGCCATCTGCAATCGCCACGCCATTCACGGCCTGGGTTTCATCCGGGCTAAAAACCAGCTCGACCGCAGGCAGCGTGCGGCTTTCAAGGAACTCGTCGAGTTCAAATGCGACAAGGTCGCCTGATTTGAAGCTCACGGATTGGCCCTCTGGCGACCAGTCCTGCTGCAGGGAGAACAGGAACTTGCCCTCGTAGATGCCCTCCGGCGATGACTTTGGCGGAATGGGCCACTGAACCGGCTGGCTCTCGCCTTCCGGGAGCCACCAGAAGGTCGCTGTGAAGAAGGTGTCGGACTCGACGGCCCCTTGAAGGCGCGTGCCGTCTTCTTTCTCGATGACGATTGGCCAAACGCCGACATCGTCGGTGTCGCCGCGCAGCACCTCGTCCGCTTCGGAAATCGGCGTGCCACGGGTCCAGCGTTTCACCACGAATGGGTAGCCTGAGGCCGTAACCGTGTCATTCCCCCAGTCCGTCGCGATCAGCAGCGTGTCAGCATCGGCCCAGGCGATGCCCTGCTTGGCTTCATCGGTGACAAAGCCGTCTTCAACGAACGTCTTGGTCGAAAGGTCGAACTCGCGCTGGATGA
This sequence comes from Pseudomonadota bacterium, assembly GCA_036338795.1. Lineage (GTDB taxonomy): Bacteria > Pseudomonadota > Alphaproteobacteria > Caulobacterales > Hyphomonadaceae > Henriciella. The sequence goes on from JAYZBJ010000023.1 coordinate 15,533, forward strand.
CCGCATCCTTGCCGCCGTCGGAAAGGGAGACGAGGCACAGCCACTTGCCGCCATCTTCCGGCTGGAAGCAATTGGCACCTTTGTAGACCCAGTTCTTGCCTTCCTCTTCGGCCAGCTTGTCGAAGTCGATAATGGTTTCCCATTCCGGTTCGTCGGTGCCGTAGGAGTCGAGCGTCGTGCGGCGCCAGAGGCCGCGCACATTGGTTTCGTCCTGCCAGAAATTGTACACCATCCCATCGCGGATCGTGCCGTATGGAATACGCTCATCAGACGTCAGCACGTCCAGCGCATCATTGTAGTAAGGCTCGTACAGCGCGTCGGAGCGCAGCTTGTCGAGAGTGCGGTCGTTCTGCGCGCGCACCCATTCCAGTGCCGCATCACCTTCGACCTCTTCCAGCCACACATAAGGATCGGTTTCGCCGTCTGGCAGGGCTGCAGCCTCTTGCGTCGCGGTCTGTGTGTCGGTCACGGCGGTGGTTGCCTCCTCGGGCTGTGTCTCGGGATCGGTCGTGGACTGGCAGGCGGTGGCTGCGAGAATCGCAGCGCCCGCCAGAAGAAGGGATCGCATCAATCAGGTCTCCGTTGTGTGTCTGGCTCTTACCTGAAACGAAACTAATCTCATTTGCAACAATGTCAACAGGGGGGATTGAGATGCCAGACAATACACGCCGTGACCTGCTCAGGATTGGTGCGGCCGGATTGGCCGGTCTGGCCGCCGCTGGCCGCGCGGGCGCGCAGGAGGCCGATGCCATGACCGTCAGCAAGTCCCGGATCGCGGAAGCCGAAAAGCTTGCTGGCGTCACCTATACCGAGGCCGAGCGGGAGCAGATGATCCCGACGCTGGAAGACCAGCTGTCCGCTATCCAGCAGCTTCGTGCCATCGAGAAGCCGAACACGCTGGCCCCGGCGCAGGTCTTCGATCCGCGATTGCCGGGCACGCGCTACGACCTTGGCGGCGAGGGCGTGTTGCGCGTCTCTCCGGTGGCGGAACGGCCTGTACCTATGGACGAGGCAGACATTGCCTTTGCGCCGGTCACCCAGCTTGCCGACTGGATCAAGCGCGGCGTGCTCACTTCGCGGCGCCTCACCGATATCTATCTCGCGCGGATCGAGCGGCTCGACCCGACGCTTCATGCGTGGATCACGGTCATGCCGGAGCGGGCACGCGACGAGGCGGACGCGGCTGATGAAGCGCTTGCCGCAGGGCGCTATCGCGGCCTCCTGCATGGCATCCCGTACGGCCTGAAAGACCTGTTCGACGCTGCTGGCGCGCCAACGACCTGGGGAGCTACGCCCTACAAGGACACGCCCAATTCGATGCAGGACTGCACCATCGTCGAGAAACTGAAAGCGGCCGGGGCGGTCCTTCTCGGCAAGACAACATGCGGCGCGCTTGCCTATGGCGACATCTGGTTTGGAGAAGTGACCCGCAATCCGTTCGATCCGCGAGAGGGCTCGTCTGGCTCCAGCGCAGGGTCGGCAAGCTCGGTGGCAGCGGGATTGTGCGCCTTCGCCATCGGCACCGAAACGCTCGGCTCGCTAGTCTCTCCATCGCATCGGTGCGGAGGCTCCGCCCTGCGGCCTACGTTTGGGCGGGTATCGCGGGCAGGGGGCATGTCGCTTTGCTGGTCGCTCGACAAGGTCGGCCCCATGGCGCGCAGCATTGAGGACCTCGCCATCGTCATGGCCGCCATCAACGGCCACGATCCGCGCGATCCAGCCTCCCTCGATACCGGTTTCTCCTATACGCCAAGGAAGGATTTCTCCGGCATGAAGCTCGGCTTCAATGAGGCCTGGCGAGAAGGTGCCAGCGATGTCGAGCTGGAAGCGTTCGACCGCGCCTTGGCGCTCGGTGCGGAGCAGGTCGACTTTACGCTGCCTGACCTTCCGTCCGCGCCGCTGGTGCAGCAACTGCTCGCCGAAGCTGCGGCAGCGTTCGAGGATCTTACCTTGTCAGACCGCGATGACCTGATGGTCTGGCAGGAAGAGGCGGCCTGGCCGCACAGCTTCCGCGCGGTCCGCTTTCTTACCGGCGTGGACCTTATCCAGATCGATCGGTTACGTCGCCGTTGGATGCAGGAAATGGAAGCGGCATTTGAAGGCGTTGATCTCGTGATTGGCCCGAACTTCGCCTCCGGTATGTTGACGCCGACAAACTTTACCGGTCACCCCTGCCTCGTGATGCGGGCGGGCTTTGTGGAGACGACGCCGCGCACGATATTTGGCGCTGAGCAGTCACCATCCGCCATGCCCGCGCAAACGCCGGTCGCCATCTCGCTCTGGGCGCCGCTATTCAAGGAATCAAACCTGCTTGCATTTGGCGCCGCGTTGGAACAGGAACTCGGTGTGGCAGACAGGCGACCAGAGTTTTGACGACACGTAACATTCTTGTTCTTTGCACAGGCAATTCCGCCCGCTCGATTATCGGCGAAGTGGTCGCCAGCTCCATACCCGGCCTGAAAGGCTACAGCGCGGGATCCACGCCGCGCGGTGAAGTACACCCGATGGCGCTGACCGTCCTTACCGCGAAGGGGCACGACGTTTCCGGGCTGTCCTCGAAGCAGTGGGATGTCTTCGCCGCGCCGGACGCGCCGAAGATGGATGTGGTGATCACCGTTTGTGACAATGCAGCGGGTGAAGCCTGCCCGTACTGGCCGGGACATCCGGTTCAGGTTCACTGGGGCTTGCCTGATCCGGCCTATATCGAGTCCACCGCCCGGCAGCGGCTCGCTTTCGAGGACGTCTATACTGACCTGAAGAAGCGATTCCAGAAGCTGGCAACGCTCGATTTTGATGCCATGTCAGAGGCCGAACTGAAAGCCGCTGCCCAGGCCATCCACACGCAGTGATAATTGCCCGGTCAGGCCGTCGCGACGACCGTCCGCCAGAAATCGACCGACGTTTCGACAAGCCTCAGGGACTCGCGGATCGAGGCGGCGTGCTCATCACCAACCATCGAAGGCCGGACGGGCTGCGTCAGGATCAGATGGCGGGAAAGGTGGCTCGCGACCAGAACGCCGTCTGGAAGCTCGGCCTGGTTCAATGAAAGGCCATCCGGCTTGGGGTGCATGAAGCTGTTGCGAGCAGCAATCATGGTGTTGAGGGCACGAAACTGTTCCGGCTTCATCGGGGCAGTGTAGGGCTGGGGCAGGTGCTGCGAGTCTGAAACGCGCGCGACCAGTTCCGCCGGCCCCGGCATGGCGGGCAGCTCCGCACCCGCCTCACTGAGCGCCAGCGTGCACGACTGCTGAACGAGCAGGACCGCGCCCGTCAGCAACCAGGGCGCAGACGTCGTATCTTCAGGCACGAGCGCAGCATGAACAGCTGTGAAGCGGGCGGTTTCGTTAATCTGCTGGATAAGGGAAGTTGCCATGCCCCTGAGGCTTAGGCCGTCCGGCGGGGCATGGCCAGTCTCGATCAGGAGCCCGCGGCTTCATTGAGAAGTGTTGCCGTCTCGGTGACGACCTCGACCGGCGGGCGGTCCTTGTAGCCTTCCTCGCGAAGCACGGCCGCCACAGTGCCGTCTGTGCGAACGAAGATGATCGCCGGATGCGGAATGCCGTAATAGCGCGACCCTTCCTTCATCTCTTCATTCAGCAGGCCGTAGGCGCGGATCACATCGGACGCCTCGTCTGAGACCATCGAATAGGTGATGCCGGCCTTGTCCGCGAAAGCGTTCAGCGTCTCCGGTGCATCATAGGACAGGGCCACGAGTGACCAGCCCGCCTCCTCCAGAGGCGTTTTCGCCGCTTCCAGTTCGCCAGCCTGCTTCTTGCAGTAAGGGCACCAGTCGAGCGAACGCACGAAGGCGATGGCCGTGCCGTTCTCGCCAGCCAGCGCGGCCAGCGTCGTCTCTGTGCCGTCTGCCGTGGTGACAGTTGCGGCGGGAGCCTCGCTGCCGACAATCGGGCCGATCATCTGGTCTGCCGGGGCAGCGCTTTCCTGTGCCGTGAGCGGCAGGGCGAATGCGGCGCTCAGGCCAAGGATGGCAAGTGTCTTACGGATCATGAGGGGCTCCCTGAAATGCTTACTGGCAATACCTAGTGCACCCGGGGCTGGTAATCACATGACAATTGCGTGGTTTCACAGGGATGTGACCAGACAAAAAAGGCCGGACTGAAAATCAGCCCGGCCTGTCTCGTTCAGATGGGGGAGCGCCTATTTTAGCGTGCCGTCGATGCCCTTACAGGCGTCGATCAGGCCGTTCACGGCGTCGACTGAATTCTTGAACATGTCCTTTTCGGCATCGTTCAGGTCAAATTCGACGATCTTCTCGGCACCCTCGGCGCCGATCAGCGTCGGGACGCCGACATAGATGCCGTCAACGCCGAACTGTCCGGTGCAGTAGGCTGCTGCCGGAAGAACGCGTTTCTGGTCCTTGAGGTAGGACTTGGCCATGGCGATGGCAGACTCAGCCGGCGCATAATAGGCCGAGCCGGTTTTCAGCAGGCCAACGATCTCGCCGCCACCCTTGCGCGTACGGTCGACGATCGCGTCCAGTTCGTCCTGGCTCATCCAGCCTTGCTCGACCAGCTGTGGGAGCGGCAGGCCGCCAACCGTGGAGTGACGGACCATCGGAACCATCGTGTCGCCGTGGCCGCCAAGCGTCCAGGCGTGGATGTCCGCGACGGAGACGCCGGTCTTCTCGGACAGGAAGTAGGCAAAGCGCGAGGAGTCGAGGACGCCTGCCATGCCGACGACCTTGTTGTGCGGCAGGCCAGAGAATTGCTGAAGCGCCCAGACCATGGCGTCGAGCGGGTTGGTGATGCAGATTACGAAAGCGTTCGGGGCGTGGGCCTTGATGCCTTCGCCGACAGCTTTCATGACTTTCAGGTTGATGCCCAGAAGGTCGTCGCGGCTCATGCCGGGCTTGCGCGGCACGCCAGCGGTCACGATGCAGACGTCAGCGCCCGCAATACCTTCATAGTCATTGGCGCCTTTGAGATCGACCGACGAATTGTAGACCGGGGTCGACTCGGCAATGTCGAGGCCTTTGCCCTGCGGCAGGCCTTCGGCGATGTCGAACAGGACAACGTCACCGAGTTCTTCGCGGGCACAGACGTGCGCCAGCGTACCGCCAATCATACCAGAACCGATAAGAGCAATCTTCTTGCGAGCCATGGGAGGCCTCCTTCCTGCGATGTCTTTTTAGAAAGCTGCCGGACACCTAGATCAGATTTTCATCAAAGGAAACCGCCAGCTACGCTGCAGGGGCTGACTTTGCCGCCGAGACAGCCTCGCGGATGGAGTCCGCGAAGCTTCTGGAGTTGTAGCAACGGATCGAAAGCCGCTCATCGGCGGTCTCGATATCGATGATGCTGGTCAGTAGACCCTTGCGCCAGTTGACCTCAGTGACATCGGCAAGTCGTACCGAAGCAGCCAGCTCGTCGGGGTTGAGATGGTAACGCCGGTTAAGGCCGTTCGGCTCGAAACTGATCTCAGTGGCTGTCAGCCAGGCATTCCCGCCAACCCATAGCCCGCCCATTGTCTGTTTCGCGACGGCTCCGGCGAGCCCCGCCATCAGGCCCTTGCCCTGCGCCTTGGGGATGAGGGCGTTGGCGATACGCTTGTCGATATACTTCTTGGGGGCGGGCATGGCGTGGTCCGGTCTTCAGGAAATCAGGAAGAACAGAGTCTAGCAGTCACATCCAGCTTCGCGAAGCAAAAGCGCGAGGCGCGGCACCGAAAAAGCTGGATTTGAAAGACGAACCCATGCAAAATCCCGTCATGGTCCCGCTATCCCGCAAATCGCCCGTCCCGCCTGAGCGTTGTAACCTTGCCCGCGCCGTAGAACAGATCGGCGACCGGTGGACGCTGCTCATCCTGCGTTCCGCGCTCTATGGCGTGCGTCGTTTCGACGACTTCCAGACTGAGCTGGGCACACCCCGCACCATCCTGTCGGGCCGGTTGAAAGCACTGGTCGAGACGGGCCTGCTGGCGAAGCGAACCTATAAGGTCGAGGGGCGCCGGGCGCGCCCGGAATACGTGCTCACCGAGAAGGGGGAGGCGCTTCGGCCCGTTCTGATCGCGCTCACCCAGTGGGGCGACCAGTGGCTCGATGGCGAAGGTCAGCCGCCTATCAGCTTCACGGACATGAAAAGCCGACAGGCGATCCGTACCGCCTTCGTCACAGAGGACGGGCGAGAAGTCCCGGTCAACAATATGCGGATTGTGCTGCGTCGCTAGGCGTTATCGCGCGCGGCCCCAGATGCGCAGCGGGTCGAATGCGCCATCCTCTGCAGCCGCTTTCAGCTCTTCGATCTGGCGTTTGACCGGGCTGGAGTCGCCCGAATGGCCGTTGACATAGATAGCTGAGTCCAACCTGCAGATGCGGCCGAACAGGTTCTCCGCATTGTCCACCAGATCAAGGAAATGATCCGGCAGTCCGCGGCCGCGCTGTTTCGACGGATCGAGCGGCGGGCCATCGCGGCTGATGCGATATTTACGGGCGAGGGCGTCTTCGCGCGGCATGTCGCCATCGCGCACGGCTTTCTGCATGACGAGCCAGCTTGCCGCCTGCATCAGCTTGGATGTCAGCTCCATGCTCCACGCGGCGTAAGTCAGGCCAGCTTCACGCGGCAGCGTCTTCGCCATGTCGCGGCCAGGACCATCAAGATAGGCGGCTGTCTCTTCGACAAGCGCCATGCCATCGGCGAACACCCGTTCGAAAACGCGGCTGGCCGTAAACTCCGGCAGGGCCCAGTCATTATCGTCCATATTGTGGTCTGGTGTGATCGCCATGGGGTCTTCCGGGCCTTCTTTTATCTTTGCTCAGCCTAAGCCTGCCTGGATGGGAATCCGCCGAGCAGAATAACGGCGCTGAAGTTTAAAGGGTCTTAAAAAACGGGCAAAATCAGCTTTTGAAGAAGTCGTCCGCGGCTGATTTGTGGGCCTGTTTCTTGGCAATCTCGGCTTCACAGGCCGCGATTTCCTCCTTCAGGGACGCGATGCGGTGTTTCAGTTCATCGACAGACATCTGCTCGAGGTCGAGCTTGGCTGGCTTAGGAGCTTCATCTTCGAACATTGATCGTACGCCTCCATCCCTTTAGGCCT
>JAYZBJ010000024.1:0-4345 GCA_036338795.1 Pseudomonadota bacterium
GAGGGTCAACTTGATGCAATTTTTTGTCACTGTGTGTCGGCCTCCAGGCCCAGTCGTGTAGTCCACAATTGCACCTGCTCGCGAACGCGTACAGGCGACGTTCCGCCATAGCTTTGACGGCTGGCAGCGGAGGCTTCAACGCTTAGCACGGAGAATACGTCGTCTGTAAGGCGGGCCTCGACAGTCTGCATTGATTGTAATGGTAGATCGACAAGATCGACATCGGCCTTTTCGGCCAGCGCCACGATACGGCCGGTGACATGGTGCGCGTCCCGGAACGGCATCTTCAGCTCACGAACCAGGTAATCAGCGAGATCCGTCGCGGTCGAGAAGCCTTTCGCCGCCGCCGCCCGCATGTTGTCGGGCCGGAAGGTGATGGTTTCGATCATGCCCGTCATGGCTTTCACGCAAAGACCAAATGTATCGAACGCATCGAAGGTCAGGCGTTTGTCGTCCTGGAGATCCTTTGCATAGGCGAGCGGCAGGGCTTTCACGGCACCTGACAGGCTCGCGAACTGGCCCGCGATGAGCGCTGCTTTCGCGCGGATGAGCTCGGCTGCGTCGGGGTTGCGCTTCTGGGGCATGATTGAAGAACCAGTCGACCACGCGTCCGACAGCGTCGCGAACCCGAATTGTGCGCTGGTCCAGAGCACCAGCTCCTCAGCCAGGCGCGACAGGTGCGTTGCCGCGATCGACAGGGCTGCCAGCGACTCCATGGCGAAGTCGCGCGCAGACACCGCATCCAGCGAATTCCCCATCGGGCGGTCAAAACCGAGAGCCTCGGCTGTCATGTCGCGATCAATCGGGAATCCCGTTCCCGCCAGAGCGGCGGCACCAAGCGGTGACTCATTCAGGCGGAGCGCTGCGTCTCGCAACCGTCCACGGTCTCGCTCAGCCATTTCGACATAGGCGAGCAGATGATGGCCGAGCGTGACGGGCTGAGCTGTCTGAAGATGAGTGAAGCCGGGCATCACTGTCTCGGCCTGCTCATTGGCGCGGCGGACAAGCACACCTTGCAACGCACGCAATCCAGCCTGCGCTTCCGTCAGGGCGCCGCGCACCCAGAGCCGAAAATCAGTCACGACCTGATCGTTCCGGGACCGGGCTGTGTGCAACCTACCTGCGGGCTCGCCGATAAGCTCCTTCAGCCGGGCTTCAACATTCATGTGAATGTCTTCGAGCTCGACACGGTAGGGGAAAGTGCCAGCCTTCACCTCTTCGAGAACTGCGTCGAGACCTGCTTGGATCTTCTCATTGTCTTCTTCAGAAATGATCCCGCATTCAGCCAGCATATCGGCGTGCGCCCGGCTGCCTGAGATGTCCTGAACGGCCATTCGTCTGTCGATATCAATCGAAGCATTGATCGACTGCATGATATCTGAGGGCTGCGCGGCAAAGCGTCCCCCCCACATCTGCTGGCCTTTGCTTTCCTTAGTGCTCATATCTCTGTCCCGAAACCTGGAGCCATCAATGTACCGCCTAGCGAAATTCGCCATCCCGGCCATGATCCTCGGACTACTTGTCTTGGTGTCTTTTGCATTGCTGAGCGCCACGTCCAAGGGGGGAAGTACCGATCCCGTCGAAAAGCTTGCAACTGGCACGCTTTCCAAGCTGGATGCCGGTGATCGTGGCCGCCCCGCATCCACCGCCTCATTCGATGATCCAGACGGCAATGCCATCACGCTAGAAGCGTTTGAGGGGAAAATCGTCCTCATGAACTTCTGGGCGACCTGGTGTGGACCGTGCGAACGGGAAATGCCTTCACTCGCAGCGCTCCAAAGCGCGAAAGGAAGCAACAAATTTGAAGTCATCGCCATCAGCGTCGACGCCGAAGAAGACAAGGATTATGCGCGCGAGCGACTGAACGAGCTCACGGGGGGCGTCCTCGACTTTTATTTCGCGCCGCCGGAGCGGTGGGACATTGTTTACGAAAGCGGTGCCAAAGGCTTCCCGACGACGGTTATCCTGGATGCCGAAGGCAAGGAGATCGTGCGGCTGGCCGGTGAGGCTGACTGGGCCTCTTATGAGGCAGCCGCGCTAATCGATGAAATTACCAGCTAGTTGATCGCAGACAGTTCCAGCTGGACACGCGAGACCTGTGCGGCAACCTGATCAACAGGAGCTGGCGTAGAGCTTTCAACCGGTGCGCCCGACCACATTGCGGCAAGAACCGACAGCTCTTCACGGACGGCCTCACCGGCCTCGCCCTCAAGGTCTGAAGCGTAGTCCATTGCGACCTGCACGAAGCCGTATGCGTCAGCGAACTCGCCTGCATTGGTAATTTCGCCATCCGTCACACCGACGCGATATTCGTCTACCGTGGTCTGTAGCAGGAAACTCAAGATTTCCTTTGTCGATCCACCAACCTCGTCAGCGAGCGTGGACAGATTTTCTTCGGCTTCGGAAAGCTTGTCTTCGATCTCGTCAGACTCCGTGCCGGATTCCAGCGCTTCGGATATCTCCACGAACAGATCGGCCTTGAAGCCGCGTTCATCGAGACCCTCGCGCTCTTCTGCGTGCGTTTCCGATACGGGGTGCAACAGGTGCGGCGCAGCCTGCTCTGGGGCGTCAGCCCGATACAGGGCGAGGCCCGCTGCTACGTGGCCCCGCATGAAAGCCAAGCGGTTTTCGATTGGCAGTGTTTCCATCGAGTGAGCACCGGCTTCACCGCCCTCACCTTCTCCACCTTCGCCTTCGCCGGCGTAGGAACCCTCGCCTTCGCCCGCGGCAGACGCTGAGTCGCCAGCATCGGCAGTTTGTGCCGCTTCGCTTGCTTCCACTGAGGATTCGCCTTCGCCTGCTTCGCCACCAGCTTCACCGCTACACGCAGCCAGTGCTGTTGAACCAAGAAGTGCGGCCGAAAGGCCGAAACGCACGAAGTTGCGCGGTTTAAATGTCATTGCGGGCTCCAAGAATGTCTGTGATGAGCTTATGTACCCGTCTGAAGTAGTGCAAATCATTCTCAAGCTCAACGGCGCGCCAAATGTATTTTTCAGTCTCCGACGTCCTGCCGCCTGAAGATATTGAGCGGGTTAGAAAGAAGGCAGCCAAACTCGAATGGCAAGATGGCCGGTCCACGGCCGGGCGGTCAGCGAAGAAGGTAAAATCGAACCTGCAAGCCGACCTCACGACCGATCTCGGTCAGGGGCTCCACGATTTCCTGATGAAGGCCATCTCAGGTCATTCAGCTGTGAAGAAGCTTGCGCGGCCGAAGCGTTTCTCCCGCCTGCTTTTGAGCCGGACGGAAGGTGGCGGTCATTACGGATTTCATGTCGACAATGCGATCATGGGGCGTGATGGCCAACAACTGAGGACAGACCTGTCTTTTACCCTGTTCCTGTCTGATCCATCTTCATACGACGGCGGAGAATTGAATCTCGCCATGTCAGCCGGAGAATTCGACGCGAAACCCGCAGCGGGCACTCTCGTCCTGTATCCTTCGGGGGCCATCCATCAGGTCAAACCAGTCACCGCAGGTTCGCGCCTGGCCTGTATCGGCTGGATCGAAAGTCGAATTCAGCGCGCCGACCAGAGAGAAATCCTGTTCGATCTGGAAACGGCACGATCAAGCCTGCCATCCACACAAGCAGAGCAACGTCTTATCCTCGACAAATCGATCTCAAACCTGATCAGGATGTGGGCGAGCTGAGCCTCAGCTACCGGAAAGCTCGAACACAAACAGCAATGTTCTCTGCTTCTCACTGAAATTGTCGTCCGACACAATGAACAGGCGTGTTTTACCGTCGGGACCGCTTCCGACTGCGATGCCTTCAAAATTGTCGACGGCGAGCGGACGGGCGAGTTTGGCCAGGCGGCGGCTCATTCCGTCGGCACTTGTCTCACGGATGTGAATCGTATTGCCAGAAATCGGGTTGTATGCCCGGTGAAGGCTGAAGACTGTGTCTCCCAATGCGTCTAGCCCAACCAGCGGCACGCCTTCGCCATCAATCCAGTTGCGCGCCTCAAATTGCGGCGCTCCCTGCGCATCGATTACAGCCAGTGGTGCGAGGCCATCGATGACCGTTTCAAGCCCAACGACCAAGCGATCATTCGCAAGCACCAGCCCCTCAGCCCCTGCATTATCAGGAATGGTCCGGTCGAGACTATCCGGGCTGGACGTGATCCGGGAAACCTCAATGCCTAGCGAATTGCTGCCGCAAAGGCCGTAACCAAACGCCAAAACGCGGTGGTCGCGTTCAAAACTCACAAGCGCAATATCACCCATGAGCTCCAGGCCCTCAGAGTCCGCTTCCGCCTTGCCTGTGACGATGTCGCCATCAGCATTTCGCATGAAAGAAAGCGTAGCCTTGCCGGTTGGCGCGAGCGCCTGCTGATCAAAGCCGAT
>JAYZBJ010000025.1:0-6752 GCA_036338795.1 Pseudomonadota bacterium
TCTGGCAGGTTTAGTCCGGTGAGCTGATTCCGTCACCCGCCGGTTACTGCTTGGCGCGGCGTCACGATTGACCCCTACTGGGCTGGTGGCACGCTCTCAGGCAAAAACAGACGGGGAGGACGTCATGAGTGAGATTCTGAAAGTCGAGACAAGGGACCATGTCAGCCTGCTGACGCTCAATCGCCCTGAAGCGATGAACGCGCTGGACTATACGCTTTACATGGCGCTTGAGGATGCGGTCCGTGAGAGCGATGCGCGATGCATTGTCATTACCGGGGCAGGCGACCGGGCCTTCTGTTCAGGCGATGACGTCAAACAGATCCTGTCCAAGGGTGCGCCATCGACGCCGGAAATGGCGGAACGGGCCAAGGCGACAGGCGGGCTGACACCGGCGGCTGATGCCCTTCTTCACACTGATATTCCGGTCATCGCGGCGGTTAACGGGTTCGCACTTGGCTGGGGCGCCGAGCTGGCAATCATGGCGGACATCCGCGTGATGGCGGATACGGCGAAGTTCGGCGAGATCTTCGTGAAGCGGGGCCTTTGCTGCGATGCGCCGGGGCTTGGCAGGCTTGCGCACCTCGTCGGACGGGAGATGGCGAGTGAGCTTCTCTTCACAGGTGACATTATTGATGCTGCCCGCGCCAGGGAGATCGGCCTTGTCAGCCGCGTTGTGCCGCAGGCGGACCTGCTTCCCACGGCAATGGAGATAGCCCACCGGATCGCAGCCAATCCTCCCCAGGCTGTGCGCTCCCTGAAGGCAGGCCTGAGGGAAGCTCTCGACCCTGACTGGCGGGCCACGGGCAAGTGGGCGATCACGGAAATTCGCAGGCTGATGGCCACGGAGGACGCCAAGGAAAGCGCTGCGGCCTTCATGGAAAAGCGCGACCCTGTTTTCACCGGGCGCTGAACCAAGCGTGTTCACCCCTCGCTAACTTCTCATCAATGCCGGCTTAATCTCTCGCGTGGACAGTCGGCAGCATGGAAATCCTTTCTGCTTTTCTCGAGCATGTCCGCCAGCAGCGCCGTCTCGCTGACAATACAGTCGAAGCCTACGGGCATGACCTGCGAACCTTCTTCGCGTTCCTTGAGGGGCATCTGGGTGAAGAGATCGGCATCAAGATTTTCCGCCACCTGCATGCCAGTGACATCCGCGCCTTCCTTGCGAAGCGGCGGCGGGAAGGCCTGTCTGACGCGTCGATTGCCCGGCTGCTTTCGGCGGTGAAGACTTTCTATCACTGGCTCGACCACCATCACGGCATCGAAAACCCGGAGATCGCCTTCCTGCAGGGGCCTCGCCGTGAACAGCGCCTGCCGCGCCCGGTTTCGGTCGAGGCGGCAAGGGACATGATCGAGACGACGGAAGCGTTCGCCAGCGAGCCATGGGTTGCCGCACGTGATATGGCCGTTCTCACGCTGCTCTATGGCGGCGGGCTTCGCATCTCCGAAGCGCTGAACCTGAATGGCAACATTCTTCCCGCGCCGGAGCGGCTGCGCGTCGACGGCAAAGGCAAGAAGGTTCGTATTGTGCCGCTCATTCCGGCGGTGCGCGAAGCGATAGATGTCTATGCGGGTCTCTGCCCCTACCGGATCGGCAAGGATACGCCGCTTTTCTTCGGGGTCAGGGGCAAGCGGCTTCAGCCGGCGATCGTGCAGAAGAATGTACAGGTCCTTCGTGGGGCGCTTGGCCTGCCTGATACAGCGACGCCGCATGCGCTGCGGCATGCATTTGCAACACACCTCTTGGCAGAAGGCGCTGACCTGCGCGCAATCCAGACACTGCTCGGCCATGCCAGCCTGTCGACGACGCAGGTCTATACCGGCGTCGATTCAGAGCGCCTGCGCAACGTCCACGCCCAGGCGCATCCGCGCGCCTGAAACCATTTGATTGCCTGTCGGTTATAATTTCATGCCGACAACACAGGAACTGGCAGAAGAGCGCACCGACTACGCCGAGGACCGCACAATTCTCGCGAATGAGCGCACATTTGCCGGATGGATGCGGACAGGTGTTGCGTCAGCCGCGCTCGGCCTTGGGGTCCAGGCCATCTTTCGCGCTGTCGAACCGACCTGGATGGCGAAAACCTGCGCGACGGCGTTCCTCCTTATCGCGGTGGCGGTGTTCTATCTCGCCTACCGAAAGTCCTGCCATCTGGCGCAGCGGATGGATGCGCACTCAACCCAGCCGCTTTCACATATCGAGTTCGGCGTCATCGCATCGCTGTTCAGCGCCGGAACCGCGCTGCTTGGCGCTCTGCTCTGGGTGATATGAGCGCTACTTCTTCATGAAGGCGTTGATGCGGTCATGCATGTCCGGCCCGACGCCCTCGTTCTCCATGACTTCCCATTGAAGACCGGCGTCCAGCGCGTCCATGTCGGTCGCCTCAAGCAGCCGTTTGTTGGCGGCGTGACTGAACGCCGAGTTTGCGAGGACGCTGCGGCCAAACGCTTCCAGCTCGGCCTCGAAACTGTCATCCGGGAAAACGGCTTCGCACAGGCCCATGCGTAGGGCCTCGTCTGCCTTGACCGTCTCGGCAGTGAACATGAGCCGTTTGGCAGTCGCGATGCCGACCCGACGCGGCAGGCGCTGGCTCATCCCCCAGATTGGAGTAAGCGCCCACTTGGCATGGGTGTCGGCGAACTTCGCAGACTGGGCAGCGAGAATGAAATCCGCCGCGAGGGCGACTTCCAGCGCGCCCGTGTAACAATGGCCATGCACCGCGGCGATCACAGGCTTTGGCAGTTTTTCCATCAGACGCAGGGTTTCCGAGTGCCAGCCACGCGACGGCACCTCTTCGCCTTCAGCAATGTCGCCGAGGTCATGCCCGGCCGAAAAGCACTTGCCCGCCCCGCGCAGGATCACGCAGCCAACCGTGTCATCCTTGCGGAGGGCGATGACATGCTCACGCAGCTCGGCAAACATGCCCACAGTGAGCGCGTTCAGCTTGTCCGGCCTGTTCAGTGTGAGCCAGCAAAGACCGTTATCATCCTTGCGCGTTACCAGTTCAGACATCGCTTTTCTCCCGTTTTTGAGCAGCCTATCGGGCGCGGGACGGTCTGCAATCGGTGACGTCGGGGAGATCAGTCCTTCGGATTGATGTCGTAGCGCTTGGCAAAAATCTTATCGAGCATGCGCTTGGGCAGCCGCGTCGGAATGATCCAGTTGGTCAGCTTGTTCGGGACTGGCGCATAGCGCGCCTTTGGCTTGTCTGATGACAGGGCCTTCTCGACAGTCTCGCCGATAACTTGGGGCTCCAGCCCTTCGCGTCCGCCGCCCAGCATGACATCGGCAAACTTCTCGATGGATTTTGCCCAGACCGAATTTGCGTAAGGCTGGTTCTTGTTCATGTCCTCGGCCTTGTCCCAGATCGGAGTTTTCACCGCGCCCGGGCCGATGGCGATTGCGTCGATGCCGTAGACCATCAGCTCGCGGCGCAGCGAGTCCGTCAGGGCCTCGACGGCGTGTTTTGTTGCGGCATAGGCACCGAGGAAGGGCGAGGAAAGGCGCCCGCCGACCGAAGTGATATTGACGATCCGCCCCGGGCTGCCTTCGCGGCTTTCATCCATGCCGAGCAATGGAAGGAAGGCCTGCGTGGTGCGCATCAGCCCGAAGACATTCACTTCGAAATGTTGCTGGAACTGGTCCATCGGCTGTAGGGCGAGC
Organism: Pseudomonadota bacterium; assembly: GCA_036338795.1. GTDB lineage: Bacteria > Pseudomonadota > Alphaproteobacteria > Caulobacterales > Hyphomonadaceae > Henriciella. The sequence continues at coordinate 3,665 of JAYZBJ010000025.1, forward strand.
GGCCCCATGCTGGCGATGCCGGCATTGTTCACAAGGCCGTCGAGGATTCGGCCTTCAAGCGCCTTGCTGACTGTCTCTACCGCTGCTTTCACCTGATCGGGCTTTGCCACATCGAGGATAAGCGGATGGATGTTGGCGCTGGCCTGCTTCAGCGGTTCACCGTCGGAATGCTTCCTGAGGCCGGCGAAAACTGTCCAGCCCTGTCCGGCGAGGTATTCGGCGGCGGCCCGGCCAATGCCGGTCGATGCGCCTGTGATCACGACTGTTTTCATAGAGAGCTGGTCCTTCGTCTTTCGCCGTTCGAGTTTGCCCTGACAGCTAAGACGACGTCGAGCGAAATCGAGGATCTGCCCGGCTCATTCCTCATCGCTGTCATTGCGCACGAGCCGAAGAGTTGGCTTCTGGCGACGCGGGGGCGGCTTGTCAGGTGTGGGAGGAAGATCGCTGCCACGGATGATGTTGAGCGCCGGCTTGCCTTCCCTGCGAGGTGCTGGCGGGGCTGGCGGCGTTTCATCCTCGAGGTCTTCATCAAGCTGACGAACGCGCGGTGACCAGTCTGGTTTCTTCTTCGAGCCGAGGGGCTTGCGCGCTCTTAGGCCGCCGCCTTTGCCGCGGGCCTTCTTGTCTATCTCCCGCAGCTTCTGTGTCTGGAGGGCGGACATGGGCTCTTCCAGATTGCCCTTGTCAGGGTCGGCAAAGGCCGAGCCGAAGGTTTCGATGCGTTGTTCGACTTCTTCGAGGAATTCCTGTTCCCAATCGGACAGGGGCGGGCCTTCACCGCGCGCAGCAAGATCCGCTGTCCGGCGGAGCTTCCGCAGGGCCTTGCGTTTCTTCTTCTCATCGACTTCGCGCGGCATGACGCCTGGATAATAGGCATCTTTCACGGCGAGACAAAGCGTCTGGCCTGAAAGTCAGGCAGACGGAAACCGGAAGATCAGATTTCGCCGAGGGCGATCATGTAGGTTTCGAGCAGGCTTTCCTGTTCCTGGCGCTCATCGCGGTCCTGCTTGCGCAGCTTGACCACCTGGCGAAGGATCTTGGTGTCGTAGCCCAGCGCCTTTGCTTCGGCATAGACGTCCTTGATCTGCTCGGCGACTTCCTTTTTCTCTTCCTCGAGGCGCTCTATACGCTCGACCGTCAGGCGCAGCTTTTCGCGCGCGGTATCTGACAGTTTTCCGTCTTCCATGGGGCTTGCTCCGGTTAACCCTAGTCGTGGGGCGGGGTTCTAGTGTTTCACCGCGCGCTTGGCGACCCCAGTTTGCATGACCGTGTCTCCAAACCTCAAGAAATCCACACGGATTTGTGTGTCGACGCGCGCGCCGCGACGCCTATATCCGCAATATGACGAACACGATTCAACGACTTTCAAGACGCCGTATCCTGTTTGGCGGAGCGGCGGGCGCCCTGCTGACGGCCTGCACGAACGCCAAGGGGCAGGCAGATGAATCCCTGGCCGCTGAGGCTGCGTTTGCTGACGCTGAGTGGCGCCAGCTGACAGAAGCTCAGTGGCGTGAGCGCCTTTCGCCCGCCGCCTTCGCCGTCCTGCGCAAGGAAGATACTGAGCGGGCTTTCACGTCACCGCTGAACGATGAAAAACGCGAGGGCGTGTTTCACTGCAAGGGTTGTGACCTGCCCCTGTTCAAGTCCGAGTGGAAGTATGACAGTGGAACCGGCTGGCCGAGTTTCTGGACCTTCATCGAAGGCAATCTCGCGACGAAGCCGGATAACAAGCTTTTCATCCCGCGTACCGAGTATCACTGCGCGCGATGTCTCGGGCACCAGGGGCACGTCTTTGACGACGGACCTGCGCCGACCGGAAAGCGCTATTGCAACAACGGTGTCGCGCTGACATTCAAGCCCGTTTAATTTGAGCCGGCCTGTCTGGTCTGGTAATTTCGGCCCATGAACAAACGAAGTTCTCTCAAATCATGGTGGCGCGCCATTCCGTCGGATGAGCGTCCCGGACTGAAAGTGCTTATCGGACTGACGCTTACAATCGTGGCGCTGGGCTTTGCCGCCGCGATATCGGGCTATGTCTCCTGACGGGCTACGGCGTCAGCCGCCAAATGTCGTGCCGTCGCCTTCTTCGTCAGTCAGCATCGTGTTTGGATTGTTCGGGTCCTGATGCTCGTAGCCGCGCTGGTCCGGCCGGGTGAACAGGTCCATCTGGCGTGGGTCGACATACTTTCTCCGGCGGGACTTGCGGGTCCGCCCGTGCCGAAAATAGAGGTCGTCCGTGTGGTCCTGTGAGACCTCGTTCTCGCTTTTCTTCGGCTTGTCTTTTTTCGGTTTGGGCTCGGGCGCAGGTTTCGGCGTCTTCTTCGCGATCTGCTTGCCGAGCTTCCAGTAGGTCACAGCGAGGACTGGCGAGCCGTCGGCGTCCTCATAAATCTGGATGAAGCCCTTCGCATCGCCCGACTCGGCCTGTTTTGTTACAGCGTCGACAGTGTCGGGATCAGGTTTCAGCCATTCGGTCTCGAGCGCCTCGATCGCCCGGTCCTCCGCGACCTCCTCGGCATCATGGCGGGTGCGCGCGGCCTTGTTGGCGCCGCTGAGGGCGTCCTGGGCATCATTTGCGAGAGGATAGGCGAGGCTCATAGGGGTTGAGCTAGGCATTTTACATGCCAGCGTCCAGTTCTGCTTGTGCGCTTCAGCAACAGAGGGCGCACGCGGTCTACAGTTGGGATGACAGGTTGACGAAGCGATTGGCGGACAGCCGGGCAAATCGCAAGGTAACTGCCTTCCGCCGCGCAGCAGCCAATGGCGTGACACCCGGCTCACGCAGGACGGCACCGCCGAACCCATCTGCCACGATCAACCCCGCATCCTCCGGGATAAGGTCCTTCGGGAAGCCATGACCGACAGCGAAATAAAAGCGGTCGCAGAAGGGCTGGTATTCAGGCCACTTTCCGTCGGAGCGGAAATCGGCCACCGAGCTCTTGATCTCCACGATCGTGATCTCTCCCTTCGGACCGATCGCGGCCACATCTGCGCGACGGCCATTGGCGAGCGTCATCTCCGTCACGCCAGCAAAGTTCATGTCCGAGAAAAGGCGCAGGACGCCGCGGCAGATGTCATTGGCGCAGGG
>JAYZBJ010000026.1:0-6950 GCA_036338795.1 Pseudomonadota bacterium
TTTTGCGACGCTCAGACTCGCAGTTCTTCCACAGGTCCTGCCGAGTTACGCCGCGCTCACCCTCTACGTCCTCGACAGGAATGTCAGGATGGCAACCGTGATCGGCCTCGTCGGTGCCGGTGGCATTGGACAGGAGCTCAAAGGCCGCTTCGACATGTTCCAGTATGATCGCGTGGGAACGATCCTTCTCGTCATCTTCGTCACCGTCCTGCTTCTGGACCAACTAGCCGCTCGCGTACGACGCAAACTCATCTAGCGCCGGTCAATCAATGGCCTCTGCTTAGAGCTTCCTCCACACCGAGATATCGAACGGCGGTATGGTTTCCTCGCCAATAATCCACTCGATGGAAGTCATATCCGTAAGCACTGCGGACAAATCGATGGGCCGAGAGCCATAATTGAATGCGAAGTGGACGTCGCCCGCCCGGCGAATTCGAAAATCGTCTCCAACATCGAATCTGGTGATACCTGCCTCGTCAGCTACCTCGTCCAGAATGACAGAAAGCAAAGCCCTGTCCGGTAAGCACCCAACATAGTTGACGTTGTCCTGCTTCACCCACGCTGGTGCTCCATCGCTAAACCTCGCATGAACGCCACCGGAGGCAACAAGCTGCTCTCTCCAAGGGCCAATCGGGAACGTGTTTCCATCGTACGACAAATTCACATCCGAAAACGGCGGAAGCGATTCAAACTCGTCGATCTGCACGCCCGCTGCAGCGGCTAGAACACTACGCTGCGAACCGAAGGCAGTCTGGGCGCTCTCAGTGCGGGATCCGCTCAAAGCAAACGCCAGAAGAACAGCGCCAGAGCTTAGTAGCTTTTCTGCCGTGCTTTCCGCGATGATTCTCACGCTGGGAACCAATATCAACTTGTAACCAGACATGTCGGAATCTGGAAAAATGAAATCGATATTCCAGCCTTTTCTGCGACAGGCGGAATACAGTGCGCGAGCTGGGGATAACGGCCCATCCAAATTGCCGTGCGGCTGAATCTCGTGATGCCACAAGCTGGAATAATCAATGAGAATTGCAACGTCCGGTCGTGAAGCTTCTATTGCGGGCACTCTTTTTCGTTCGTCGCAAAAACGCTGGATTTCAGGGACGGCGTTCTGCGCTTTTCGGTCTGCAGACAGCAGCCCTGCGTGCATTTGCTCCTGGGCAAATGGAAGTTGCCGCCACCGGAAATAGCTCACAAACTCCGCCCCATGCGCGAAGGCCTCCCACGTCCACAACCGGACCATGCCTGGCGCCGGCGCGGGGTTGTATGTGGCCCAGTTCACGGGTCCGGGCTGTTGCTCCATTACGCCCCATTTCGGGGCGCAGGCGCGAAAAACATCATGATTGAATGCCGCAAAATCCGGATCACCTGACCGAAGCCAGCGAGCTTTGCCTTCATCGCTCGCATTGCTTTCACTCAACAAACCAATCGGGTAGCTGTCCCAGGTCGCAACATCGAGCGATCTGGAGATGTTTCGATGATCCAGTCGATAGAAGTCGCCAATGAAATTGTGTGTCACCTCACGGCCGGGACTTAACCGACGAATGATATCGACCTGAAGCTGGTTGTAGCCACACATCTGGTCAGAGCAGAAACGTCGCCAATCAAGGCGATGCGCCGGGTGTGGTTCGGTCACGCAATGAGCGGGCGGGTCGACTTCTTCAAAAGCGTTGTACTCCTGCGACCAGAACACGGTCCCCCAGGCAGCGTTGAGAGCCTCGATTGTCTGGTACCGCTGTTCCAACCACTTGCGGAAAGCAGCGATAGCATCCTCGGAGAAACTTTCATCAGACCCATGGTGACCGAATTCATTGTCGGTCTGCCACATGACGATTGCCGGATGCTCGCCATAGCGTCGGGCAATCGCCTCGACGATCCGCTTCGTCTCAGCCCGATAGGTCTGCGAGGAAAAACAGTAATGACGTCGAGAACCGAAACGGCGCGGATGCCCGAACTCGTCTACGGGCAAGATATCCGGGTGACGATCCACGAGCCATTTTGGCGGAGTTGCCGTGGGCGTACCCATGATGACCTGCAGCCCCTCCTGATGCAGGTGGGCGAGCGCCTGATCCAACCATTCCCAATCAAATTGTCCGGGAAACGGTTCAATGCGCGACCACGCAAACTCGCCGATGCGAACCAGGGACAGCCCCAATTCCCGCATTGACCGGGCGTCGTCGCCCCAGTCATTTCTCGACCAATGCTCGGGATAATAACAAACACCGAGTTTCATTTGCGCATCCTTATTAGTTACAGGCCTCGCTCGGAACCGGTACGAGCGCGCAGGCGCAGAGCATGACGGGAGCGGGCACACATCTCACGAGCATCACTGCGTGGAATAAGCTAAGCTCCAGCACTGCGTCATGACAGACAGAATTTGCTTGCAATCCTGACTGCGAGAGGCATTTTAGAGCGCATGTTATACAAACCGTCAATAACGAAAATTGAGGGCGCTAGCGGCTCGGTGTTCAGACGTGATCATATCAAGGCTGACGGTCGAGTTCTGTCGATTTATGGATACGAGCCGCACAAAGGCGACGCCTTGAATGAACTCGTCCGCCCAGAGACGAAATCCGGCGAAATACGGCGTGACCCCCTGCGCGGAACTTGGGCTATTTACGCGCCGCATCGTCAAACGAGGACGTTCCAGCCGTCAGCCGCCGACGACCCACTTGCGGCAGCGCGTGACGGGGCTGCGCCAACGGAAATTCCATTCGAAATCTTCGAACTTGCCGTTTTCGAGAATCGTTTTCCCAGCCTCTTCCCGTCAGCAAGCCATGAGTTGGTCGGGTCACACGGCAGCGCACCAGCCCGAGGACACTGCGATGTTGTGGTGTACACCTCTGAATCGACGGGAAGTCTGGCAACGGTTTCGCAGGAGCGCCGCATTCTCCTGATCGAAGCGCTTATCGACCGTTACAACACGCTTCATGAGCAGGGCTATGCCTATGTCATGCCGTTTGAGAACCGTGGCGACCAGGTAGGCGTTACACTCCCACACCCGCATGGGCAGATTTATGCATTCGACAATGTACCCGCGCCGCAGGCAGCGGCCGCTGCAGCTTTCGAGCGCGGCTATAACCTCGTGGCAGACGTGCAAAGCTGGCGTGAGGAATTCGAGGTAACTTCCTGCGGCGATCTCAGTGCCTTCTGCCCTCCATTCGCGCGCTTTCCGTATGAGACGTGGATCACGCCGCTGAAGCCGTGCCAGGGCCCATGGGCATTGGACAGCGAAGACATCTCATCCTTGGCACACCTGCTCGGCGAAGTGCCCAAGCGGCTGGACAGACTTTTCGGCGAGCCAATGCCATACATGATGAGCTTTCGGGCAGCACCGGGTGGAGACGCGTCAAGGTACCAGTTTACTGTCCAGTTCCTGCCGCTGCTGCGCGCGTCGAACAGAACGAAGTTTCTGGCGAGCGTGGAACAGTTCACGGGAGTGTTCACGGTCGATGTCGTTCCGGAGTATGCAGCACAAAAACTGAGAGAAGTCCTGTGACCCAGCCATCAACGCCATGTCTTACTGGAAGTGCGCCCGGCCGGGTAAACCTGATTGGAGAATGGATCGACTTCAACGGTGGCACGGTGGTACCGATGGCCCTGCCACAGAAAGTTACCATAGAAGTTGCTCCGAGCAAGGATGGACATGACCGCATCCGGTCAGCCCAGTTTGCGGGGGAAGCCGTCGTCGACATCGATGCGTCGGCCACCGGCGACTGGTGGGACTATGTCTGCGGCGCATTGCAGCTCGCGCGTCGCCGGGGCTGGATAGATGGCGGTCGGGAAGTTCTGGTCGACAGCTCTGTACCCGTTGGTGCGGGCCTGTCATCATCTGCCGCGACCATCATCGCCACGCTGAAGGCAGTTGCCCCCGTCGAAGTGCTCGCAAACGCGACTGAACTGGCGCTTGCTGCTCAACGCATTGAGCACGACTATATCGGTGTGCCTTGCGGCATCATGGATCAGATGGCGATCGCGGTCGGCTCAAGTGAAGAAGCCTTGGTTCTAAACACGAAAGATCTCTCTTTCGAGCAGCTGCGCGTCCCGAAAGACTGGCAGTTCATCGTCTTTCACTCAGGCATCGGCCGCGCCCTCGCTGACGGTCAGTATCGACAGCGCCGGGATGAGTGTGCGGATGCGGCACGGCAACTGGATGAGGAGTATCTATGCGATGCGTCAGCAGCTGCTGCAGAACACTTGCCTTCACCACTGAACCTGAGAGCGAGGCACGTGATTTCTGAACATCAGAGATCTCTCAACGCAGCAAAAGCAATCGTGCGCGGCGACGCTGAACGATTCGGCGAGCTGATGAGCGAAAGCCATGCCTCCCTGCGAGACGACTTTATGGTGTCTGTTGAGCCAATTGACATCATGGTTGCCGATGCGTTGCGGCTCGGGGCTTTGGGCGCCCGAATTACAGGGGCCGGGTTTGGCGGGTGCTTCGTCTGCCTCACCGCATCGCAGTATGCGGACCGAATTGCCGAAAGCTTGCAAGCACTGCATCCATCAATCCGCCGGATCACCTGAATGCGCGCAACTGGGTCCGTTCGCATCAAGCACGATAACTGGAAACTTGAGCTCAGCCCAGCGCAGGGCGCTCGGATAGTATCGTGCGCGTGGCGCGGCCGCGAAATTCTGACTCGTGGGACACCGGGATTGTGGGCTCATGAAGAGGATGCGGGCTGCTTTCCCCTCGTGCCATGGTCCAATCGGATCCGGGACGGACAGTTGCGACTTGATGAAGGATGCATCGATCTCTCCGCTTTGAAACGCGGGAGCGCCCATCCGCTGCACGGACTGGGTTGGCAGATGGCGTGGACACCGGAACGCATTACGCAAGATGCGGTGAGACTGACCCACGAATACGCGCAGAAAGAATGGCCGTGGACCTATGAATCCACTTTCGACGTTTCGATTTCGGGCGATGCGCTGACTCTTGTTCTGAGCGTCACAAACACGAGTAATACGTCGATGCCGGCCGGATTAGGGTTTCATCCCTACTTCCCGCGACCAGCCGGTCTTGAAGCAAAGCTCGCCGCCAAGGACATGTGGGAAACGGAACCGTCAAATCCTGGTATCCCGGTTCGAAAACGCGAGAACGCTGTCGCCACGGACGTTTTCAAAAATCAGTCACTTACGGAAGTCGATCTCGACAATTGCTTCACGGGTTGGGACAGGCAAGCCGTATTGCGCGATAACGCGCAGGGTCATGAAGTGCGATTGACGGCCAACAGCGCGCTGCAACACGCCGTCGTCTATTGTCCAGCCGACCAGGGTTTCCTGTGCATCGAACCTGTGTCGCATGTGAATGATGCGACTAATATCAGCGATTTGGCCAGTTCGGAACAAATGGCTCTTTTGTCGCCCGGCGCAACGCTCACAGGCAAACTCACGATCAGCTGCGCGCTACTGCCAAGCTAAGCCCTAGCGGTCAAACCGGCGCTACGTCTAAACGGTGCGCTGATCGAAGGTGCTGACGCGCGGTAACTATTGACGACTATTGCAATAAGGCTACTCCTCTATGTCGAACCTCAACGGACGACATTGAAAGGACATAGCGCTTGACCAACGACCTATCCGGAAAGACCGCCGTTGTGACAGGCGCAAGTCGCGGCCTCGGTGCAGAGATCGCCCACACTTTTGCGCATGCGGGCTCTCGCGTCATCCTTCTCGCAAGAAGCTCCGACCAGCTGCAATCACTTGCGGCAGAACTCCCGAATGATCCGGCAATGATCGTGACAGACCTGTCCCAACCGGACAGCTGGCAGAACGCCGCTGAACAGGTCAATAATCTCGGGCACGACATCGATATACTCGTGAATAATGCGGGGACTGGTGCACACACGACCATGGCAGACATGCAGGCTGCCGACTTCGACCAGGTCATGATGGTCAACGTGCGCAACCTGGTATTGTTGACGCACGCCCTGACTCCGAAGCTTGTCGCAACTCGCGGATCCGTCGTGAACATATCTTCCGTCGCGTCTCAATCCGGCCTTGTTGGCCACGTCGCCTATTCGACATCCAAAGGTGCCGTCGAAGCCTTCACGCGTAATGCCGCGATCGATCTCGGCCGGTATGGCGTGCGGGTCAACGCCGTCGCGCCGCGCCTGATTGATGACGGTATGTGGAAACACGCCTTCGACACTGGAACGGATCGCGAGGCCACAATGTCACGGATGGGCAATCTGATCCCGCTGGAAGGGCGTTGGGGCAGCGCAGCTGATATTGCCGAAGCTGTCTCATGGCTCGCATCCGAACGCGCCGGTTACATAACAGGACAAGTACTCAGAGTTGATGGAGGAATGAAATAATGACTGACCAGACCACGACCAAAGAACTAACTCCGCCAGAACTATTATACGCCCGGTTCTCCAATGGGGACGTTGATGGGATGCTCGCATTGCTCACGACCGACGTAGAGTGGGTCAATGAACCAAAGGGCGAGCACGTTGAAGGCAAGGTCGCGCTCAGAGCCCACTGGGAGCGCCAATGGAACGCCGCCAAGATCGAGCTAGCGCCGGTCGACATTGCTCCCACAGACTCTGGCGTCCTGGTTGTGGTGCAGGAGCGGGTTTCAACGCATTCTGGTAAAGTCCTGTTCGAAGGACGGGTCGGTCACGCCTACACTATTCGTGACGGCCTGATCGCACGTTGCGATATTGTTGATGCCCCGTAAGCCTCCCCAAGTGGTGAAACCGCGTCGGCGGTTTCACCATGCATAGGCTTCCGGTGCCTCCCCGCATGGCGGGAAAATCCGGTCAAGTTCGTCCAGCGCGGCCCGATCAAGGCTGACTTCGAGCGCGTCGAAGCTGGACTTCAGATGATCGAGATGTGCGGGACCAGTGATGCAGGCGGAAACTCCCGGCTGTGCCAGCAGCCACGCCAATGCGACAGCACTGTTGGTATGTCCAATATCCGCGCAAAACCGGCTGTACTGATCAAGCTGTTCT
>JAYZBJ010000027.1:0-11698 GCA_036338795.1 Pseudomonadota bacterium
CGAGAAAGTGGGGCGATCACGTCATCTCTATCTGAATGCTGTCCCGATCCGGATGATCCAGGAGAGGTGGCTGGACGCCTATAGCGAGCCATTCGCCGGGCGGCTGACCTCAATCAAGGCGATGGCCGAAGCGGCCGCAAAACAGGGGGACGATACCCATGAGTAGTTCTGAAAATGCGACACAGCCGGCGGAGGACCGCCAAGTCTACAAGGTGCTCATAGATGCGCCGATCGAAACCGTCTGGAATACGCTCGTCAGGACTGACGAGGTGCTTCCATTCTTTTTTGGCGCGGTGTGCGAAGCGGAGAATGGGCAACTGACTGTTGGCCACCGAATGCGAATGGTAACGCCCAACCGAAAATTCGCGAGCGTTGTCGGCAAGGTGACCGAATTCACGCCGCCCCATCGCTATGCCCACACATTCAAGTTCACGCAGTGGGACGATGAATATTGCACCGTGACCTACGATCTCAGGGAAACAGCCGAAGGGGTCGAATTTTCACTGATCACGACTGGCGTCCCAGCGGGTACAAAGACAGCCAAGTCGATGGCCGATGGCGGCGCGTTTATCACCCAGAATCTGAAAATACTTGTCGAAACCGGAAAGCCGGCGTTCAGTGGCCGGATGGTTATGTTGCTGGGGCCAGTCATGGCCCTCATGACGCCATCCGCCTGTCGAAGCGAGAACTGGCCGCTTGTGGGCCCGGAAGTCGCCAGCACAGCAATGGAGTCAGTCAATCCGGAGGCCTCCAATGGCTAAATCACCTGAAGCCATGCTTGAAAGCATGAAGGCCGGCCTGGCTGAAAAGACCGGTCACCCTCTTGAGCACTGGGTTAAGCTTGTCCAATCGAGCGGGCTGGAAAAACACGGCGACCAGATAAAACTGCTCAAAGGCGAGCATGGTCTGGGACATGGATATGCCAATCTGGTGTGCCAGGCCGCCAAGGGCCGTCTCGATGCTGATGAAGGGGACATGCTCGAGGCGCAATACGCTGGCAAGGAAGGCCTGCGCCCGATTTATGATGCGCTTGAGGCCATCGCGAAGGAATTGGGCGACGATGTCGAGATATCTCCCAAGAAGACGTCGGTCGCCTTCCGTCGCTCCAAGAATTTCGCGGTCGTGACACCAGCGACGAAGACGCGCGTCGATCTCGGGCTGAATCTCAAGGGTGAGCCCGGCACATTGCGTCTCGCCGAGGAGAAACCCGGCTCAATGTGCACGCACAAGATCAGGCTACAGGCCGCTGGCGAGGTCGATGCCGAGGTGAAAGCGTGGCTTGAGGCGGCTTATCAGCGAGCCTGACTTCTGGCTTTGAGTGTGCTGCGGAAGTTTGGCTCACGCTTTTCAATGAAGGCGGACACCGCTTCCTTATGCTCAGGCAGCGTGTAGCAGATTTCCAGCTTCTCATGCTCGCGTCTCTGCATGGCCCGATGATCGGTTTCACATGCGTTTTCGGTCAGAAGCTCTTTGGTCATTCGCAGCATCGGCGAAGGGTTCTCAGCCATCTGGGTCGCGATCTCCATCGCGTCCTGGATCAGTTTCTCTGGCTTGGACAACCGGTCCGCAAGCTTGATCCTGACTGCTTCCTCGCCCGAAACGGGTTGGGCGGTGAGCATCAGCTCATGCGCTTTGCCCCAGCCAACCCTCTGCATGAGATAGTGCGAGCTCGCGAGTTCTGGCACGATCCCAACCCGGACAAAGACAAAGCCGAATTTCGCTGCCGTGGAGGCCACGATGAAGTCGAATGGCAGGATCTGGGTCACACCGATACCAAAAGCGGGGCCGTTCACAGCGGCAATGCACGGCTTCGAAGACCGGATGAGGCTAATCCAGTCGACACCGCCATCGCGCTTGTGTGCCGTGGATTCCGATTGTTCGATGTTCGACTGGAAATATGCTTTCATGTCCGCACCGGCACAGAAGCCGCGGCCTTCGCCTGTCAGCACGATAGCGCCAATGTCATCATCCTCATTAGCCCGCGAGATGGCTTCGCCGAGTTCCCGGCTCATCTGCGGCGTCCACGCATTCAATGCTTCGGGTCGATTCAGAGTGATCAACGCGACGGAGTAGCATTTTTCAAACCGGATCTGTTCAAAGGACATTTTAGTCTCCCTGATTTGTTTTTCAGGGAAGATCACTCTCGTTCCGCAACGGCAGTCACGCAGAAATTTGCGTCAGTCGGTCTGCATCACTTCGGTATGTGTCAGCGTATCGGTGTATTGCTGGAAAGCCAGGATATCGCCGTTCTCAACTGTCCATACATGCACAAAAGGAATGTCCATCGACTTGCCGCTTTCTCCATGTTCAGCGGTGTAGCGGCCAATCGCGACGACCTTGTCGCCTTCGGCAATATAGTCGGAAGGGGTGGCGTTGAAATACTCCCACTCGCCGCCGAGCCGCGCAAACAGGCCGCTAACGATCTCGTCTGATCCTTCATACGGATTACGGTCGGCATAGGGGCTATTCTCAGCCTCGTTCCAGACGACATTGTCGGCAAAATCGGCCACGACAGCTGCCATGTCGCCGTCGGCAAAGCCAGCGTAGACGCGCCGGACGATGTCGGTGTTGTCCGTTGCTTTCAGAGCGTCGCCGGTGTCTTTCATCTCCGTTTCCGCATCGGCCGCCGGCGTCTGGGCCGCAGCTTCGGGTGCCGGTCCGGCAGTTTCACCACAGGCGCCGAGCAGGGCAATGGCGGCGACGGCATAAGTGAGTCTCATCAGTATTCCTCCGTATTGAGGTCTCAGTGAGGCGCCGGGCGGCAGAAATTGTCAATCGATTTTCAGGAACGGCGTAGGCGTGGCGCGCGTTGTATAAGTCGAATCAAAGGAAACAAACATGTCACTCGTTCAAATACTTCTCTCTATCTTCCTGCCGCCGATTGCGGTTTTCCTGAAGGCAGGTGTCGGCGTGCAGCTCGTCATTAACATCGTGCTGTGCTTCTTCTTGTGGCTGCCGGCAGTGATCCACGCGCTTTGGGTGAGCACGAAGGGCGCGCCCGAGCCGGTTTGACCGGACAGACATCGACAAATATAAAAAAGGGCGGACCTTGCAGAAGGTCCGCCCTTTAACCGTGGTAAGGCTGCCGCTTAGTAGAGCGTCGTCATGGCTTTGGCGTCATAGTCCATAAGCTCTTCAGTGCGGCCGTCCTTGATTTTGGTCGCCCAGTCCGGATCCTGCAGCAAAGCGCGGCCCACTGCGACGAGATCAAACTCCCCTTTGTCGAGACGTTCGATCACATCAGTGATCGGACGGGTCTTGGAGCCCTCGCCGCGCATCGCGCCGGTGAATTCGGACGACAGGCCGACAGACCCAACCGTGATGGTTGGTAGTCCGGTGAGCTTCTTCGTCCAGCCAGCAGTGTTCAGGCCGTTCTCGCCATCGACCTCAGGGAACTCAGCCTCCCAGAAACGACGCTGGCTCGCATGAAGAATGTCGACGCCAGCATCGACGAAGACTTTGAGGAACGCCTCAAATTCTTGCGGGGTTTGGGCGAGCTTTGCCGAGTAGTCCTGTTGTTTCCACTGTGAAAAGCGCAGGATGATTGGAATATCCGGCCCAGCGGCTTTCTTGACCTCTGCAATGATTTCACCAGCGAAGCGGGCGCGTTCTGGAAGCCCGCCACCATATTTGTCTTCGCGCTTGTTCATAACTTCCCAGAAGAACTGGTCGATCAGGTAGCCGTGGGCGCCGTGAATCTCGATTGTGTCGAAGCCGAGCTCTTTCGCATTCGCTGCGGCCTTTGCGTAAGCTGCGACCATGTCAGCGACTTCTTCGTCGCTAGGTTCGTCGAACAGTTGCTTGCCTTTATGCGTGATGCCTGACGGGCTGTCGGATGGGGCGTCGGGATAGTGACCCGTTCCCGTCTTGCGCAGCAGGCCTTGGTGCCAGATTTGCGGACCCATCTTGCCGCCTTCGGCATGAACCGCGTCGATAACCTTCTTCCAGCCAGCAAGTGCGGCATCCGTGTGGAACAGCGGATAGTTCGCATTGTCTGAAGCGCCCTTGCGAGGAATGAGCGTGCCTTCGGAAAGGATCAGGCCCACATCAGCTTTGGCGCGCCGCGCATAATAGGCGGCAACATCATCGGTCGGAACGCCATCCGGGCTGAAGCCGCGCGTCATGGGGGCCATGACAATACGGTTCGGCAGCTCCATGCCTTTAAGTTTGAACGGTTCGAACAAGGGTGCAACGGATGACATCTGACCTCTCCCGGATTTATTTCACCAGGCAAGTATCTGGGGCATCTGGTCCGTAGGATCAATGCCAACAGACACGTCAAAACGAATAAGCCCCCGCGGAAGGTTTACCGCTGCCCGGCGTTCGCGGCACTGCGGCGATGAGAAAATTGGGGCGATGTCGAGGCGTAGCCCGCCGGGAGTTTCTCTATGAGTGCGGAATTGATTTCGGCCCCGGTCACAGGAATGACTGTGACTTTGCCATTGACCGTCCAGGCGCCATGGCTGACGTCAGCGACGCCTAGCGAATGCGAGAAGCCCGACGCCGCGTTCAGTAGACGTTCACTTCATCACGACTAGTGTCCTGTTTCTTATCGATCCTTTCGGGAGGGACGCAATGAAACGAGTGGTACTCTTAATCGGCCTCGCCAGTGCGGCGGGCTGCGCGACGCCAGGGGTTGATTATGCCGCTCGCGTTGTGCCGCCAAATACGGCTGCGGTTGAGACGCGCACCGTCGACGTTGGCCGGTTCGATGGCCCGGGCGGTCGCTGGTATGAGGGACGCTTCTCGGAGATGCTTGCAAGCGCGACCTTCGATGGAAAACCGTGGTTTCGCATGGCGCGCTACGGCGACGGCTACGTTCCCGAAGGTCAGCGGGCCGGCATCTATGAGGGATTTATCGACGTGGTTGACTACCGCGCGGAAGAGTACTCGCAATGGGTGACGAAGTGCGTTGAGTGGGATGGTCTTTTTGACTGCGAACATCGGGCTGAGGTCGAGGAAATCTGCCTCAGAGAAGACGTGCAGGTTTCGGTGACACCGCGCCTTATCGAATATGGAACGGGGGAAGTTCTCTTCCAGGAGACTTATTTTGGCGAGTCTTCTCAGGAAAGTTGCGACGAGACGTACTGGCACGGACGTCGTGGCAGCCACGCCGGTGGTGGGGGGATCCTTTATGGTCTGCTCGGCGGAGTGCAGCCGCCGCGCGACATGGTCATCGATGCACTTGCTGACACGATCCACGAAGTCCGCGCCGATATCGCTCCGAGTAACGCCACCATGCGTGCTGTGTTCGTGGAGGAGGCGACAGATCCAATGGTTCGGGCTGACCCACGGTTCGAGCAAGCGGTCAAAGCCGGTCCCAAGTCACCGGATTTCTCCTGCCTCGTCTGGCAGGACCTGAGAGCGGAATATCCGCAAGCACCGGCGGTCTCGCACAATTTGGCAGCCTGCCTGGAGGCACAAGGCAATTTCGTTGAAGCCCATGGTCTCTATGCCGAAGCCGCTCAGCAATCCGCGGCCATGTCGGGAACCGGACAGCCGGCTGAAGCCTACCGAACGGCGCTGTCGCGCATGTCCTACTATCGCACAGGGCTGGAATTGATCGACCGGTTGACCGCGCCTGAGCAAGATTGGCAGCCAGTGCCGCAGGCGAGCAGCCAAACCGCACCGGAACTGGATGGTGGTCCGTCAGAGAGTGAAGCTGGTAGCTAGTCTGCTACCAGCCAAAACCGGTTACATTCATGACGAAGCCTGCGCAGGCTGATGTCAGAAAACACGCTGCGATAATGCTGGTCTTGATGGCAAGCTTGCTCATATCGATCACCCTTTCTGGCTGGGCGGACACGATGAAATGTGCCGCCTTGAACAGGAGGATGAACGCGGGATGAACTCTCAGGTTTCGCGCTTCGTCAAATCAATTTTCTTGCGGAGCTTGTCACGCCCAGCTTCATCGGCGGCTTTCTGAGCCTTCGTTCGGCTGAACTTCACACGGTTCTCGGACGCCTGTTGCTCTTTCTGAGCGCGGGCCTTCGCCTTGCGGGCTTTGTTGAGATTGATCGGTTCGGCCATTGCAGCCTAGTCCACGTTCTGGTCGCGCCACTGCTCCATGGCCAGCGAAATGGCAAAGGTCTCGCGATATTTCGGGCTGGAGGCCGGACGCGGCGCACGAGCTGAGGTAAGGGCCATGATTTCAGCGAGCTTGTTGTGCGCTGCGCCAGCCTGGCCTGCACCGATATAGGCGTGCAGCTCAACCAACGCCGAAGAGAGAGGGTCATGCGCGCGGATGACGAAATACGGCTCATCGTCTGCGAGCTTGTCGAGAATGTCGAACTCGGACGGGTTGGCTTTCGAGCCGATGGGCGCCTTGGACATGGAGTTAGCCTTTCGAATCAGTGGTTGCCGACACTTTTGGCAGAGTCGGTAAACCAAGTCTTGGTGTCACTGAGGGCAATTCCCTAGTGGCCGCCGCCGAACGCACCCGTTTTCACCGAATAATCTACGGCGAGCGCGTAATCCGGATCGTCATCGCTATCGACCATGAGCTGGCCGGCCTTGGTCAGCAGTTTGTGGCAATCCCGCGAAAGATGGCGCAGGCGGAGCGTCTTGCCGTGCGCTTCATACTTCGCCGCCAGGTCTTCAATAGCCTGGAGAGCGGATTGGTCGACAACGCGTGAGCGCATAAAGTCGACGATCACCACGTCCGGGTCAGTCTCCGGGTGGAACAGTTCCGCAAATCCTTCGGTGGAGCCAAAAAAGAGCGGGCCTTCGATTTCATAGACATGTGCGCCTGGTGTGCGCACTGAATCCCGCTCGATGATGCGGATGCGTTTTGCGTTGTTCCAGGCGTAAGCGAGCGCGGAAACAATGACGCCGACCACTACCGCGGTCGCGAGGTCGTACGCCACGGTAACGCCGGTCACCAGGATGATCACGAGTGCATCCGTCAGCGGGATGCGCGTCATGATGCGCAGGCTGTTCCAGGCGAAAGTCCCGATCACGACCATGAACATCACGCCGACGAGCGCGGCGAGCGGAATCTGTTCAATCAGGGGAGAGGCAACGAGAATGAATGCCAGCAGGAACAGGGCCGCGGACAGGCCAGAAAGTCGCGTACGACCGCCCGATTTCACGTTGATCATCGACTGGCCGATCATTGCGCAACCGCCCATGCCGCCGAAGAAACCGGTTACGACGTTGGCGGCGCCCTGGGCGATACACTCCTGGCTCGCGCCACCCCGTTTGTTGGTCATCTCACCGACGAGGTTCAAGGTCAGCAGGCTCTCGATCAGGCCGATGGCCGCCAGGATCAGCGCGTAGGGGAAGATGATCTGGAGCGTCTGCAGGTTTAGCGGCACCATTGGAATATGAAACGCTGGCAGGCCACCTTCGATCGAGGCGAGGTCCCCAACGCGCGGCACATCAAGCCCGAACGCGATCACGATGCCTGCTACAATCGCGATGCCCGCGAGCGGGGCCGGAACGGCCTTGGTCAACTTGGGCATGCCCCAGATGATTGCCATGGTGAGGGCGACAAGGCCGAGCATCAGGACCAGCGGTAATCCGCTCATCCATTCACCGCCGGACATGCCATGCCCAGATACCTCTGCTGTTCCCGGCACCTGGAATTGTGTCAGCTGAGCCAGGAAAATGACAATAGCGAGGCCATTCACGAAACCCAGCATGACGGGGTGGGGAACAAGACGGATAAACTTACCCAGTTTGAATACGCCTGCCGCTAGCTGCATTATGCCCATCAGCACAACAGTCGCGAATAGATATTCGACGCCGTGATCGGCCACGAGCGCCACCATGACAACGGCAAGCGCGCCAGTCGCACCGGAGATCATGCCTGGACGACCGCCAATGGCTGCTGTGATCAGACCAACGATGAAAGCTG
Source organism: Pseudomonadota bacterium (assembly GCA_036338795.1). GTDB lineage: Bacteria > Pseudomonadota > Alphaproteobacteria > Caulobacterales > Hyphomonadaceae > Henriciella. Next base: position 7,859 of record JAYZBJ010000027.1, read on the forward strand.
CATAGAGGCCGACCAGCGGGTGAACACCGGCCACAAAAGCAAACGCAACGGCTTCAGGCACGAGCGCGAGCGCAACCGTGAGGCCGGCAAGCAGTTCGGTCTTGATACGGGAGGGCGTAAATTTCGCCAGATTGGCTTGGGAGAAATTTTGCGCGCCAAGGCGATCAGCGAAGGTTGCGAAGGTCGATTTATTTGTCACGGGGCAGGTGTCCGCTCTGTTAGAGACAGTTTCGGGCACCGCTATGACGGTCTTCATATTGCGGGGCAACACGAAGACCGCCCAAATACTGAGATTTGTTAGGGCTGTGATCAGCTCGCGGAGACGATACCGCCGTCGCAGGGGATGGTGTGTCCTGCAATGTAAGCTGAGGCTTTCGACGACAGGAACATGGCAAGACCCGCAATATCCTGCGCTTTGCCCACGCGGCCCGAAGGATTGCGATCACCGACAGCCTGCCAGTCTACGCCTTCGGTTTCACCGCCATAACCAACACCGGTTGAAAGCATCCAGGTCGGGAAGGGGCCAGGTGCGATGCCATTGACGAGGATGTGCTCACCGACATGTGCCGCACCCATAAAGCGGGTCAGGTGGATGACGGCCGCTTTTGATGTGCCGTAGGCATAACCGCTCATGGGCGAGGTGTGCAGCCCGTCGATCGAGGCGATGTTGATCACACGCGCCGGATCTTCAGGATTGGCCGCTTTCCTGAGCAGCGGCATGAGCTTCTGCGTCAGAAAAAAGATGCCCTTCACATTGACATCCATCACCTTGTCCCAGCCGTGCTCCGGGAAATCCTCGAGTGTTGCGCCCCAGGCGACACCGGCATTGTTGACCAGAACATCGATCTTTTCTTCGCGCTTGGCGATTTCGCTTGCGAGGTGCTCAATGCCCACCATCTGGCCGACATCTGACGGGATAGCGTAGATTTCGCCGCCATACTGGTTTTTCAGTCGTTCGACCGTGGCCTCGCAGGCGTCAGCCTTGCGGGACGAAATGATCACTTTGGCGCCATTGGCGAGATAACCTGCCGCAAGCATCTCGCCGATCCCGCGCGAGCCACCGGTCACGACGACCGTCTTGCCCTTCACCGAGTAGAGATTGCTGAAGTCCATATCCATGAGCGGCTCCTTTTTGTTTCACTAGTGAAGCTTTTTGGCTGAGCCGGGCTCGCGAAGCAAGGGATTTCGATGAATGGCGCGGCGTGTGAGCTGATCGATTGGCTCGAGGAGCGATCTGACAGCATCTGAGTTGAACCAATTCTCCAAAAAATTATGTTATAACATTGTAATTTATGAGGGTCGTATGGCTGAGTTCATCATGTCGACGGTGGTGCTGGGGATAGGTGCCACGCTGTTTATGGATCTATGGGCGCTGATCCAGATACATATCCTGAAGATTCAAGTACTCGACTATGCCCTAGTCGGGCGATGGGCAGGCAGTCTCGCCATTGGAACGCGCGGACAAGGGCCGATTTCTTCCGTACCAGCCTTTCCGCATGAAGCCGCGCTCGGTTGGGCGATCCACTATGCGACCGGGATAGCGTACGCAGCGCTGTTTCTCCTCATTGTTCGCAATGGCTGGCAGGCGGATCCTACACTGTTGCCGGCGCTCGCATTCGGGGCAGCGTCCGTGGTTGCGCCATTCTTTATCCTGCAGCCCGGACTTGGAGCCGGCATTGCCGCGTCCCGAACGCCGCGTCCAAATGTGGCGCGCTTCAAGAGTTTTCTGACCCATCTTGTATTCGGTGCCGGGCTATACCTCACCGCCGTGATCATGCTCTTGGCGAGCACTCAAACTTAAGTCCACCACGGCTTGCATCGTAGCGCGAAAATGAAACGCCCCCTCGCTTCAACGAGGGGGCGTCCTGATGTACTAAATTGCCGGATCGGAATCAGCCCGGGGAGATCATTTTTTCTGGCCGCACGATGGCATCAAAATCGTCGGCAGGAATCCCGTCCTTGATCGCTTCTTCGCGCAGCGTGGTGCCGTTCTTGTGAGCGGTCTTGGCGATCTTGGCAGCGCGATCGTAGCCGTACTTTTCCTTGAGCGGCGTAACCAGCATCAGCGAGTTTTCCAGACCGCGCTGGATGTTGTCGAGACGCGGCTCAATGCCAACGACGCAATTATCCGTGAATGATACAGCCGCATCAGCCAGAAGCCTGACAGATTGCAGGAAGTTATAGGCCATCATCGGGTTGAAGACGTTCAGTTCGAAATGACCCTGGCTGCCGGCGAAGCCAATCGCGGCATTGTTGCCGTGAACATGAGCGCAGACCTGCGTCATGGCCTCGCACTGGGTCGGGTTTACCTTGCCAGGCATGATGGAGCTGCCCGGTTCGTTCTCAGGCAGCGCCAGTTCACCGAGGCCCGAGCGCGGACCGGAACCGAGGAAACGGATGTCGTTTGCGATCTTGAAGCAGGACATCGCCGCCGTGGTGATCGCGCCGTGTGAGAAGACCATTGCGTCGTGAGCCGCCAGCGCTTCAAACTTGTTTGGTGCGGACGTGAATTTGAGGCCGGTGATCTGGGCGATCTTGTCGGCCACCATGTCTGCAAATCCAACCGGCGAGGCGAGACCTGTGCCGACGGCAGTGCCGCCCTGAGCCAGTTCCATCAGCTTCGGCAGGGTCATCTCGATCCGCTCGATGCCGTTTTCCAGCTGCTGTGCGTAACCAGAAAACTCCTGGCCTAGCGTGACAGGCGTGGCATCCTGTGTGTGGGTCCGGCCGATCTTGATGATGTCTTTCCAGGCCTCAGCCTTGTCGTTCAGCGCATTGTGCAGCTTCTGCAGCGCAGGGAGAAGGCGGTGCGTCACCTCTTCCGCGCAGGCGATGTGCATCGCTGTCGGGAACGTGTCGTTCGACGATTGCGACATGTTGCAGTGATCATTCGGATGAACCGGGGCCTTCGTGCCCAGATCGCCACCGAGAATTTCAATCGCGCGGTTGGAGATGACCTCATTGGCGTTCATGTTGGACTGGGTGCCAGAGCCGGTCTGCCAGACCACGAGCGGGAAATGCTCGTCCAGTTTGCCTTCGATGACCTCGTCAGCGGCCTGAATGATAGCCTTGCCAAGTTTCTCATCAAGTTTGCCGAGGGCCATATTGGTTTCTGCGGCAGCTTTCTTCACGATGCCGAGGGCACGAACGATCGGCGCTGGCTGTTTTTCCCAGCCGATCTTGAAGTTACCAAGCGACCGCTGCGCCTGCGCGCCCCAATACTTGTCGCCAGCGACTTCGATTTCGCCCATCGTATCGGTTTCAATGCGAGGCTTCGGCTCCTTGTCGCCAAAAATGCCCATCGGTTGGCTCCTTCATGTTCGGTGAGTTTCAATTGTCCTGCGCGCTTTAGCATGCAGGCAGGAACGCGCAAATGCGACGTCGCGAGACGTGCTTATTCTTCGATTACAGGCACTTCGATACGAACCCGGACCTGCACGTGGTGCGCAAGGTCGCTTGATGGCGCTTCAAGGGTTTCCTTGGAGATGCGGCTGTCGGCGATACCGTAATTCCTGACGATGGCGTTCTCGACGGTGGCTGCGCGCGCATCGGCCAGAGGCGTACCGATCTGTTCGGCAAAGCTGATGATCTCGATGCTGCCGCCTTCGCAATCGGTGCCGATCTGGTCGACCGCTTCAAACAGGGCCGCTTCCGCCTGGTCGGTCAGCACGGCACTTTCTGCTTCGAAGCCAAACTGGCTTTCAGCACACGTCTCCATGACCGTGTCATAGGTGTCGAACTCGCTTAGTTCGCTCCCGTCGCCGCAGCCGACTACCAGACCTGTCAGAAGAAGGGCAAGGGTGCTGGCGTGTTTTGCGATCATGCTGTCCTCTCCGGTGC
>JAYZBJ010000028.1:0-4518 GCA_036338795.1 Pseudomonadota bacterium
ATACTCGCCGGCCTGCAGGAAACGCTCATCATTCGAGAGGGCTTCCGGCCAGTTATCGTACGGGCTGTCCGGGTGGCCGGCCTTGAAGTCGCCCGGATAATTTACGTTCAGGCCCTGCGGATTGATCGTCACGTTGACCGAAGAGCTGGAAAGGTCTTCCGGGTCGAAATCCAGTGTGGCGTCGAAGTCGGTGAAGTTTACCGTGTACTCGGAAATGCCACCATGCACGACCGTGAAGGTCAGGAATGCGTGGGTCGGGTCCAGCTTGTAGGTCGAGGCGACGGTGCCAGCGAGCGGACCGGTTTGCTCGGCTTCACCGGTTTCGGTTTCGGTCTCGGCCGTTTCGGTCTCCGCAGTCTCGGTATTGGTGCCGGTATCTGTTTCGGCCCCGGTGCCGGACGGATCGCAGGCCGCCAGGAGCAGCGCGCTTGTGCCGGTGAGTAGGATATGTGTGAGTTTCATGTCTCTAAGTCCCTTGGCGTTGTCGTTTCGGCTTATTCAGCTTGCAGGAATTCGCCGGAGAACTCGATGACGACGTCATCGGAAATCACGTTGGCGAGCGAAGACTGACCGAATTCGGAGCGGCTGATCGTCGTGGTTGCCGTGAAGCCGATTGTGTCGCGTTCACCGTTCCACGGATAATTGGTGACGCCATTATAGGTCACGTCCATCGTGACCGGGCGGGTCGTGCCGAGAAAGGTCAGGTTGCCGGTGACGGTGCCTTCGGTCTCTCCCGTTGCCTCGGCGCCTGAGGAGACGAACTTGATTTCGCCGTGCTGGTCCGCATTCAGGAACCGGTCGCCGCGCGAGAGTGCCTCATTCCAGGTGTCGAATTCGGAATCTGGATGCCCGGCTTTGTAGTCACCTGGGTAATTCGATTCCACGCCCATCGGATTAATGGTCACCTCAATCGTGGAAGCGGTGGGCTCATCCGGGTTGAAGTCGAGCGTGGCGTCGAAGTCAGTGAAGTTGACCGTATAGTCCGAGAGGCCATTGTGGACGACGGTCCAGGTCAGGAAGGCGTGGTTTCGGTCGAGCTGGTAGGTGCCAGCGGCGACGTCGTCGAGCGACTGTGCTGTGGCGGGGGCAGCCAAAACGGTGAGTGCAACTGCCGGTGCGATCATGAAACGCATGGACGATCTCCTTTACGATTGGAAAAACCACTACAGCTAACTAAACGGAATTCTTGGTCGTACCAGTACCAGTTTGGGGCGACGGAAACATAGCACTTATCTTGGAGGTGCATGATATGGCTTACAAAGCGCCTGTCGATGACATGCAATTTGCGCTGAGGGCGATGGCCGGTCTCGAACGCGTTGAAGGCGATGGCTTTGCTGATTTTGAAATGGATCTGGTTCAGCCGATCCTCGAGGAGGCCGGCAAGTTCGCCGCGGAAATTATCGCCCCGCTGAACCAGCCGGGTGACGAGCAGGGCGCGCAACTGACGGGCGAAGGCGTCATTTCCCCGGTCGGGTTTTCTGATGCCTATCGCGCCTTTGCTGAAGGCGGATGGATGAGCCTCGCCGCGCCTCAGGAATGGGGCGGACAGGGGCTGCCAAAAACGTTGGCAAATGCCGTGCTCGAGATCATTCACGGCGCGAATATGAGCTTCGGTTTATGCCCGATGCTGAGCCTCGGTGCGATCGAGGCGCTGATCGCGCACGGCACCGATGATCAGAAGTCCCGTTACCTGCCGAAGCTCATTTCGGGTGAATGGACGGGCACGATGAACCTGACCGAGCCGCAGGCTGGCTCTGATGTCGGCGCGCTACGCACCAAGGCCGTTCCAAACGGTGACGGTTCCTATTCGATCTCGGGCCAGAAAATCTACATCACTTGGGGTGATCACGACATGGCGGAGAACATCATCCACCTCGTGCTTGCGCGCCTGCCGGATGCACCGGAAGGCTCACGCGGGATTTCTCTCTTTGTTGTGCCGAAAACGATGGTCAATGATGACGGCTCGCTTGGTGCGCGAAACGGCGTCCAGTGCATCGGTCTTGAGAAGAAGATCGGCATTCATGCCTCCCCGACCTGCGTCATGGAATATGATGGCGCGACAGGATGGCTCGTTGGCGAAGAGAATCGCGGCCTGGCGTGCATGTTCACCATGATGAATTCGGCTCGGCTTAATGTCGGCCTTGAAGGAGTTGGCGTTGGAGAGGCTGCCTATCAGGCGGCGTACGCTTATGCGCAGGAGCGTAAGCAAGGCAATGTACAGGGCGTGGACGGCCCAGCGCCGATCCTCCACCATGCCGATGTCCGCCGCACGCTAACCACCATGCGCGCAAACGTCATGGCCGCACGTGCGATCTGTTACGCTTGCGGCGTCGCAGCAGACCTTGCCGAAACGGCTGAAGGTGAAACAGCTGAAGCGGCCAAGCTGCGCGAGGACCTGCTGACGCCTATCGCCAAAGCATGGTCAACCGATGTCGGTGTCGATGTTGCGAGCCTCGGCGTACAGATTCACGGCGGCATGGGCTTCATGAATGAAACGCTGGCAGCCCAGCTTTACCGCGATGCCCGGATTGCGCCGATCTATGAGGGCACGAACGGCATTCAGGCGATCGACCTTGTCGGTCGCAAGCTCTCCCTCGCCAATGGCAAGGCGATGGCGGACATGATTGGCGAGGTGCGGGAGAGCGCCCGCGCAGCGCGTGAGTCAAACGATCCCCAGCTCGTACAGATCGCGGACCGCCTGTCGGCGGCTGCCGATGCGCTCGAAGAAGCCACGGCATGGATGGCGGACACCATGAAGGCGGACCGAGACAAGGGGCTGGCAGGCGCAACGGCTTATCTGAAGCTCGCTGGTGATGTGATCGGTGGCCACTTCCTGACACGCGGCGCTGTCGCGGCCCGTCAGGATGGCGGCGCGCTTCGCGGGCGAATGACGGCGCTGGCCGGCTTCTTTGCGGAGACGTCGCTCTCGGAGGCGCCTGGCCGCGTTGCCGGTATCACGCGCGGGGGCGACAGCTTCATGTCAGAAAGCGATGCGTTGTTCGGATTGGCCTAGGCGTGTTCTGGATGGTCTGATCTTGCTGCGAGCTGCGGCGAGATCAGCCACAGCACAGCGCAGGCAATCAGGCACCAGCCGCTCATCCAGAGTAGCTGCACTGGCAGGCCGATCCCGAAGTCGATCAGGGCGCCCGTAAGGCCCGGCCCGAGCGCGGTCGAAAACACCATCGCCGCCACGATCACAGAGCGGATCGAGCCAAGATGCTTGATGCCGTAGACCTCTGGCCAGAGAGCGCCGAGCAGGGTGGACGTAAATCCATAGCTGACGCCCATCAGGATCATGAAAGCGTAGACGCCCCAAACCTGGGTCAGCAGGCCAGCGGCGACACTCGCGACAGCAAGCGGAAGCAGGAAATAGGGCAGTAGACGGCTTGCGCCGAAACGGTCGACCAGCCCGCCGCAGATCAACGAAAATGTCACCGTGGTGACCGCCATCAGCGGAAAGGCGCTAGCGAAGGCGTAGGGGCTGTAGCCGCGAAGCTCGACCATATAATCCTGATGGAAAAAGACGGTTGTGCCGATAAAGGGCGGGGCGAGCACACCGATCAGAAGCAGGTAGAAATTCGGATCACGCAGCGTTTCCTTCAGCGTCCAGTCACGCGCGGTGCGTTCTGGCGGATCGTCGGGTGCGGCAGATTTTGGCGTACGCTCCACCTGCCACAGCAATTGGATTACGGGCAGGGCGAAGATCACCAGCACGATCGCCGCGCCAATCCACGCAGCTTGCCATCCGAAAGCTGCCGCGATGAGGGTGAAGGTGACGGGGAGAAGCGCTTCACCCGTTTGGTGGCCCGGCACGACCAGCGAAGTCGCCCGCCCGCGCCCGGCAGCAAACCACCGGCCAATCTCTGTCAGGGCGGTGTGGGTCATCATGCCTTGGCCAAAAAGCCTGAGCATGTAGAGCGCGGCGATCATGATGATAACGCTCGGCGCATAGCTGATGAGGAGGCAGGCAACCGCCAGAAGCGGGATGACAAAAAGCGCGACCTTCCTGCCAGGCATGTGATCAAGCGTGCGCCCGAGAAACGGAAGCGTCGCCGCGCTGCCCAGCGTTGCCAGCATGTAGGTCAAGCCAAACTCGCCGTCGCTCAAATCAAACTTTGCGCGCAGCTCCTCTCCCGAAAGACCGATGAAAAAGGTCTGACCAAAGGATGAGAAGAAGGTCAGCAGGAACCCGCCTGCAATCCAGCGGGCGTTCGCTTTGAGGAAAGTCAGCATCCGGGGCTTGTGCCCCAATCCGGCCTAGCCCGTCCAGCGGCTGATAAGTGGAGAAGGATCAGGGCGTGCCCGTTCCTGCGGGTCCATCGTCGCTGTGCCGAGGTAGATGTAACCGGCAAGGCGTTCGCCATGCTCAAGGCCAAGCAGTTTGTTGATGCCGTTCGAAAACGCGATCCATTCTGTGAGCCACGCACCGGCCCAGCCGGCGGCATTTGCGGTCAGAAGCAGATTGTACGCCAGCGCGCCGGCTGACAGTTCCTGCTCCCAGATTGGGGTTCGGTTATC
>JAYZBJ010000029.1:0-7127 GCA_036338795.1 Pseudomonadota bacterium
CGATGCGTTGGCCGCTGAACTCGATACGCCGCGCATGATGGATTTCGACACATTCATTGCGTGGGGCAAGCCAGACGGTCCTGCCGGGATCGCGGCAACGAAACCCTTCGATGGTAAAGCTGCGACGCCCGGAAACGGGACGATGGTAGCGTTACAGGCGCGCGACAAGGAACAGGTGCACAAGCTCTACGAAATCGCGCTCGCCAATGGTGGCACAGATGAGGGCGCGCCCGGTCCACGCGGAGATGATGGCTTCTATGCTGCTTACTTTCGCGATCCGGATGGCAACAAGCTGAATGCTTTCACCATGGTCGCTTAGCCTCGTCAGCGGCTTCGTTTGACGAGCCGGTAAACGAGCAGGGCAGCCATCATTGATGCGCTGATCAGCAGCGGAAGGCGATGTTCGACAGAGTAGAGCGCCGCGCCGAGCAGTGGTCCAAAGATGAAACCGGATGGTGGTGCCGCAGCGAGCAGTGCTGCAGCGCTGCCCTGTTCGTGCCGTTCGACTGAAAGGCTGCCAAGCGCGTTGGCGGCAGGAACGGCAAGGGCTGATCCGACGCCGATCAGGCCGAAAGCGAGACACATCGCGGTGAACGGATTGAACTGTGCCACGATGAGGTATCCGGCAACGATGCAGGCCAGCCCCACGGGCAGGATATGTTTGGGGTTCGGCCGGCGAGGCTGCACATATCCAAACTGCACCAGGATCATGGTGACTGACATGCAGGCGAAAGCAATGCCCGTTGCTTCAACGCTATCAGCCTTTTCGAGGCCGTACCGGTCTTCAATCAGCCAGGCGAGTGTCTGCTGGATTGCGCCGACCGCCACGAAATAGCAGAAGAGGAAAACGAGGTGCGGCAGGACGCGACGATCGCGCACGCGCAGGGGCGGTGGCCGTGAGCTTGAGCGATTGCCTCGCGACCTGGGAAGGGCAAAGCCGATGACCAGGCCGGCGATCGCGCAAAAGGCGATAGAGCCCCAGATCGGTGCCAATGCGCCAAGCCTCGCCAGGACTGCAGCACCTGCAGGGCCAAGGATCGAGCCGACGCCCATTGCGGCACCCAGCATGCCCAGCCCGCCCGCACGTGTTTCAGCGGTTGTTGCATCCGTCATCGCCGCCATTGAAGCGGGCTGGAGGCCAGGCGACAGAAGACCGAAGAAAAGCCGTGTGAAGACCAGCAAGAAAAAGGTCGACAAACCTGTCACCACACCAGCCAGCGCCGCTTGCAATGCGAACAGGAACAGCATGTTTGTACCGGCCATCGCGAGCAGGGAGAAGACCATGATCCGCTTGCGTCCGAACCTGTCAGCCCAGCGGCCCCACTGAGGAATCATCAACGCGTAGATCGCCGCCGACAAGGTGAGGATGCCGGCGACCTCGATTTCCGTCAGCCCGGCTTCGCGGGCGAGCGGCGCAACGACCACGAAATTGATCGTCATGCCGGCACCCATTGCGACGCTGCCGAACGCGATCGCGGCTTTCTGGCCCGCACTTAGTGGCCGAAGCGGCACGTCACTGCCGGCGGGTGATGCGGTCATGCACGTGCCTCCTCAATGCAACGTAACTGGCGCGCGCCGCGGGGGCGGGCAAGCCGAACGTTGCGGAAAGGGGGCTGCGGCATCGCTGTTACTGGCGCATTCGATTGCCGTCACCATATTGCGGTGGACGGGGTATTTGGACTAGTCAGGCCCCTGAATTCACGGAGAGAAACATTGCGCGCCATTCTCGATATCGTTCTGATCATTCTTCAGCTTGGGATCTGGGTCCTGATCGCGCAGGCCATCCTGTCCTGGCTGGTGGCGTTCAATGTCGTGAACATGCGCAACCAGTTCGTCGCTGGCCTCTGGAATATTCTCTACCAGATCACGGAGCCGTTTTGCCGGCCGATCCGTAATTTCCTGCCGCGCATGAACGGGCTGGACCTCTCACCGCTCATCCTGATCCTGATCATCATCTTCCTTGAGCGCGTCATCATATATTACGTCTATCCCGCCGTCGTCTGATCGGGCGGGCGGCGATCATGCGGATCAGCGTCCGCGTCACGCCGAACGCGGCTCGTGATGAGATAGCAGGTCCGGCCGGCGACGATGCGGGAAGGTCATTCCTGAAAGTGAAGGTCCGCGCCATCCCGGAAGATGGAAAGGCGAACCGCGCCGTCGAAAAATTGCTGGCCAAGGCGCTCGGCCTGCCGAAATCTGCCGTGCAGGTGGTGACCGGAGCGACGAGCCGGATTAAGGGCGTGGAAATCGAAACCGGGCCGCAGTCCGATGCGGCGCGCCAGATCGAGGAGTGGATGGGCGATGGCTGAGCGGATCGACGGCAAACAGGTAGCGGCAGACGTCCGCGCGCAGGTGGCGAAGGCTGTTTCCGGCCTTCCGGGACAGCCCACCCTCGCGGTTGTTCTCGTCGGCGAGGATCCAGCAAGCCAGGTCTATGTCCGCAACAAGGTCAAGCAGACCGAAGAAGCCGGCATGCGCTCGTTGCACCACCATTTGCCGGCAGATGCTTCGCAAGCCGATGTGGAGTCCCTGATTTCGAGCCTGAATGATGATGCCGAAGTAGACGGCATCCTGCTGCAGCTGCCGCTTCCGAAGGGCCTCGATGAGCAACGCGCCATTGAATGCATCGCGCCTGCCAAGGATGTCGACGGGCTGACAGAAGCAAGCGCCGGTCGTCTCGTTCTTGGCAAGCCGGGCCTTCGGCCCTGCACACCGACAGGATGTGTCATCCTCGCCAAGAGTGCTTTGGGAGATGACCTGTCTGGCAAGAACGTTGTCGTGATTGGCCGGTCAATCCTCGTCGGTAAACCGGCGGCGCTCCTTTTCCTGGCCGAAAACTGCACCGTCACGATTGCCCATTCTCGGACAAAGGATCTCGAAGCGCTCTGCCGAACGGCGGATATTCTCGTCCCCGCCGTTGGCCGTGCGAAGATGGTCAAAGGGGATTGGGTGAAACCGGGCGCAGTGCTGATCGACGTAGGTATCAACCGGATCGACGCACCGGAAAAGGGCGAAGGCAAGACGCGTCTCGTCGGTGATGCAGATTTTGCAGAATGCGAACCGGTTGCTGGTCACATCACGCCCGTACCGGGCGGCGTCGGCCCGATGACGATTGCGTGCCTGCTGCGTAACACGGTGATCGCGGCCTGCTATCGCCGCGGCTGGGATTTGCCGGAGAGCCTCTAGTCAGCCGCCATGTCGCAACCGGTATCGCCTCCTGATAGTCCGCTGTTCCACACTCTGTGGTCAGCGCAGCGAGGCCGGTGCGCCCTTTGTGGCAAGACGATGCCGGCATCACGCTACGCCGTCCCGCACGCGACGGTCTGGAAGCGTGAGCGGCCAACGTTCGATCACATCGTGCCGAGGAGTGCCGGCGGCCCCGACCGGATTGAGAACTTTCAGCTGGCCCACGCCCGTTGCAACAAGCGCAAGGGCGACCGTCAGGCCGTGTCCGTTGGCCGCGACAGGACGTAGACCGCGCCGCACAGGATGAGGCCAAGGGCCGTCGCCAGCCATGCCCAGCGTCCCCACAAGACAGCGCTGCTGATCCCGGCTGCCATTGTCATCCCAAGCAGGGCGCCGGCCTTGGACGTATTGGACAAGGTGCCGCGTTCGATGAATTGCTGGATGGGTTGTCCAAATTTCGGCCTGGCGTAAATCCAGTCGCGCATTGCGGGGCTCGACCGGGCAAAGCAGAGGGCAGCTCCGATCCAGAAAATCGTCGTCGGCCAAATTGGCAAGAAGATGCCGATCGCGCCAAGTGCAAGCAGCAGAAAGCCGAGCATTCGTGCCATCATACTGCTGCAGGTCCTTCTGATATCGAGCCGTGTTGCGAGTGGTTCTCGCATAAAAGGAGCGGACGAACCATCCGGCAATTGCCGAATACGCTCGTCCGCCAAGATGGCGCCTCCCGCGCCAGAACTGGGCTTTTGATCAGACTGTCTGAAGTGTCTTGTCGGTCATCGGTCGGACGTCTGTTCTACAATGGTCTTCAGGGCGCACCTTCTCCATGCCGTCGGGACGCCGCCGGTGGCGGTCATTTTCTTTCCGGTGTCGGACATGGCGGGCTCCGCTTTCCTTGGAGCCTACAAAACGCGAGGCGGGGCCGATCCTTCCATCAATAATGGAAGAAGCTGTCATAAATCTTATTGATGAGAAGCAATCGCTTCTGCGGCGGCGGCGGCGCTAGCCCAGGCCCACTGAAAGTTGTAGCCGCCAAGCCAGCCAGTCACATCAACGCATTCGCCAATGAAATAGAGGCCGGGTACCGTCTTGCTTTCCAGCGTCCGAGATGACAGGCCATCGGTGTCCACACCGCCCGCCGTGACTTCGGCGGTGCGCCAGCCTTCCGTGCCTGCAGGCCGTATCTCCCACTTCTTCAGGGCAATGCTGATGGCTTCAATTTCGCTGTTGGACAGATTGGCAAGTTGTTTGGTCCCCGGCACGGCGGGCCATGCTGCAACATGCTCGGCGAATCTTGAGGGCAACCAGGAGGACAGCCAGCTTTTCAGGCTGGTGCGCGGGGCTGTGGTCCGGGCTTCGCGGAGCGTTTCGGCAACAGGTTGGCCGGGCGCCAGATCAATGCTGATGGCTTCGGTTTCACGCCAATAGGACGAGACCTGCAGCATGGCAGGGCCTGACAATCCGCGGTGGGTGAACAACATGGCTTCATGAAATTCCGGCCCGTGAGATGCTTTTGCGTCAACAGGTGCTGCGACGCCCGACAGGCTGGAGAATGTGTCCTTAAGGCCGCCGGTGAACGTGAACGGCACGAGGGCAGGGCGTGTGGGCAGGACCTCATGTCCGAAGTAGCGGGCAAGGTCATAGGCGAAGCCGGTGGCGCCCATCTTCGGGATCGAAAGCCCGCCGGTCGCGACGACGAGATTCCTCGCGCTGACTTCACCTTTCTCTGTCTCGACGCGGAAAAGATTGTCAGCCTGCCGCACGCCTGTGATTGACGTTTCGAGCCGCAATTCGCCGCCGCTGGCCGCAAGTTCGTCCAGTAGCATCTGGATGATCGCACCACTTCGCTGGTCGCAGAATAGCTGGCCGAGCGTTTTCTCCGTCCAGCTCAGTCCGTGGCGCGCGACAAGATCGCAGAAGTCCCAAGGCGTGTAGCGGGCGAGGGCTGATTTGGCGAAGTGCGCGTTCTCACAGATGAAATTGGCGGGCCTTGTTTCGATGTTCGTGAAGTTGCAGCGGCCACCGCCGGAGATGCGCACTTTCTCGGCTGGCTTCTTGGCATGATCGAGCACGAGCACACGTCCGCCTCGCGCGCCCGCGCGTGCGCCACAGAACAGGCCCGCAGCGCCTGCGCCCAATACGATGGTGTCAAACCGGTCAGTCAGGATGAAAATTCCTTAAAAAGTCCAATTCCCGCCCTGTTGGCGGCATAGCAACTTCCTGTAAAGGTATCCGCTCAGATAGGGAGGATTCGAGTCATGACGGGCCGCATAAACCGGGCAAGGGGCGTAATTCTCGCAGGACTGCTCACTGCCCTCGCTGCGTGTGGCGGGAATGACGAACCTCCAACTGTTGTTCCGGAAGAAGCTGGTGGCCAGCTCGTCGAACGCTCCCGTGCTGACCAGGTTGCCGCCGAAAGGCGCGAGCGCGAACGCCAGCGCCTGGCGGAAATGGAAGAGAACAAGTTCACCTACTTCCGATATGCGCCGGATACCAGCGGTGACCAACCGCGCGCCTGTCTTGTCTTCTCCAAGCCGCTGAATCCGGAGACCGACTCTTCCACCTATGTGCGCATGCGCCCAGCCGTCCGTCCCGCTTATGATGTGGATGGACGGGAGCTTTGTCTCGAAGGGCTGGACTTTGCCCGCTCCTACACGGCGACGATCCTTGAAGGCCTGCCTTCCGCAGAAGGCGAAGAGATTTCGCGCGAGGAAGACGTGCAGATCAGCTTCGAGGACCGGCCGCCTTATGTCGGTTTTTCCGGCTCCGGTGTGATCCTGCCGCGTGAGAATGCCGATGGCCTGGCCATCGAAACAGTCAACGTCGAGAAGGTCGATGTTTCGGTGTTCCGCGTGAACGACCGGGCACTTGCCTTCAAACGGATCACGCAGGGCGAAGACGCGCCGCAAGGCCGCTACTCCTATCTCTACGGCGAAGACGATCCGCGTGACGTGTCGTCGGAGGTCTGGTCGGGCTCGATGGAGATCGACAACATCACCAATGCGCCGGTGACGACCGTTTTCCCGCTTCCGGATGTGATCGGTGAATTGAAGCCGGGGTCCTATTTCGTCGAGATCGAGGATGCCAAGGATCTCGACCAGTATGAAGGTCCAGCCGCCTCAGCACGCCGCTGGATCATGCTGACGGATCTGGCCCTGACGGCTTACGAGGGAGAGAACGGGCTCGATGTCACGCTTCGCTCGCTGCAGGACGGTGAAGCCCTGCCGAATACGCGCGTGCAGCTCATCGCCTACAACAATGAAGTGCTTGGCACCTCGGAAACGGGCGAAGACGGCCGGGTCCGCTTTGATGCGCCGCTGCTTGCCGGTGACGGCAATCTCGCGCCGCGCATGGTCATGGCATTCGGGGCCAAGGGCGACCTCGCCGTGCTTGACCTGACACGCGCGCCAATTGACCTGTCCGAGCAGAATACCGGTGGCCGTCGTACGCCGGGCGCAGTCGATGGCTTCGTCTATGCGGAACGCGGCATTTATCGGCCTGGCGAGACCGTTCATCTTACGGCGCTCATGCGGGATCGCACCGGAAAGGCGATCGAGAACCGCGCAGGCAATCTCATCATCTATCGTCCGAATGGACTGGAGGCTGACCGATACCGTTTCCCGAGTGCGGAAGGTGGCGGTGTCCAGTGGGATTTCGCGCTTTCCAGCGCAGCTTCGCGCGGCATGTGGCGTGCTGTGCTTGATGTTGACGGTGTGGGCGATGTCGGCTCCCTCCGTTTCTCGGTCGAGGACTTTGTACCGCAACGAATTGCTGTTGAGCTCGAGACCGACGACGCCACCGCCATTGATGCGGGTGGCACGCGTGACATCGAAGTCGACGCCCGGTTCCTCTACGGCGCACCGGGAGCTGGCCTTACAGTTCAGTCGCAGGCCCGGATCGAGGTGGACCCGAGCCCGTTTGATGCGTTCAAGGGTTTCTCTTTC
>JAYZBJ010000030.1:0-8828 GCA_036338795.1 Pseudomonadota bacterium
GACGAGAAAGAGATCGAGGCTTCCGAGTGGGACCTCGCCTACATCGCGCTCGACGGCACAATCGGCTGCATGGTCAATGGTGCCGGCCTCGCCATGGCGACGATGGACATCATCAAGCTATACGGCGAAGAGCCTGCAAACTTCTGTGATGTTGGCGGCGGTGCCGGCAAGGAGAAAGTCGCGGCGGCCTTCAAGATCATCATGAAAGACCCGAACGTGAAGGGCATCCTGGTGAACATCTTCGGCGGCATCATGAAATGCGACGTCATTGCAGAGGGCGTGATCGCGGCAGTCAAGGAAACAAACCTTGCCGTTCCGCTGGTCGTTCGCCTCGAAGGCACAAATGTCGACCAGGGCAAGGAAATCATCGCGAACTCCGGCCTCAACGTGATCCCAGCGGACGATCTGGACGACGCCGCGAAAAAGATCACCGAAGCCATCCGCGCCTAGCCCAATCAGGATCACCGCGCCTCGTCGCGCGAAACAGTTTCAAGGACCACATTCATGTCCATCCTTATCGACTCGAATACCAAAGTCATCGTGCAGGGCCTGACCGGCAATACCGGCTCGTTCCACACCAACCAGGCTCTCGAGTATTTCGGCACCCAGATGGTCGCCGGTACACACCCGAAGAAAGCTGGCCAGAAATGGACGGCGGACAACGGCGCAGAGCTTCCGATTTTTGCCAATGCTGGCGAAGCAAAAGAAGCAACCGGCGCAACGGCTTCGGTGGTGTACGTGCCGCCTGTCGGCGCAGCTGCTGCAATTGAAGAAGCGATTGACGCCGAAATTCCGCTGATCATCTGCATCACCGAGGGTGTTCCGGTGCTCGACATGGTTCGCGTCAAGGCGAAGCTCGAAAAGTCCAAGTCCCGCCTCATCGGCCCCAACTGCCCCGGCGTCCTGACGCCAGAGCAGTGCAAGATCGGCATCATGCCGGGTAAGATTTTCTCCAAGGGCTCTGTTGGTGTTGTGTCCCGTTCGGGCACACTGACCTATGAAGCCGTGTTCCAGACCTCGAATGTCGGCCTTGGCCAGACAACGGCTGTCGGCATTGGTGGCGACCCGGTTAACGGCACGAATTTCATCGACGTCCTCGAAATGTTCCTCGCCGACGATGAGACCGAAAGCATCATCATGATCGGCGAAATTGGTGGTTCTGCCGAAGAGGAAGCTGCTCAATTCCTCAAGGATGAGGCGAAGAAAGGCCGCAAGAAGCCAATGGTTGGTTTCATCGCAGGCCGCACCGCGCCTCCGGGCCGCACCATGGGCCATGCTGGTGCCATTGTTTCAGGCGGCAAGGGCGATGCACCGTCCAAGATTGCGGCGATGGAAGAAGCTGGCATCAAGGTGAGCCCGAGCCCTGCGCGCCTCGGCGATACCATGGTAGAGGTTCTTAAAGGTTAGTCCCGGACTATATGTTCGGATGGCGGCCAGACGAGGCCCTTAAAAGACCCCGCCGGGCCGTCCACAAAATTACAGGACGGTGTTGAGATGGCAGATGACGGATCGCCGGTGACCGGCAAGCGTAGCGCGCGTAACAGCGCGATGCTTGATACGGCATTTCTTTACGGTGGCAGCGCGGTCTGGATCGAGAAGATGCAGGCCGCGTATGCGCGCGACCCGAATGCAGTGCCCGAAAGCTGGCGGGATTTTTTCCGCGAGCTCGGCGACGGCGGAGACGCCGCTGCGCGGAACGCTGACGGTGCAAGCTGGAAGCGTGACCGTTGGCCTGCGCCGGCGGACGCCGATCAGGTCGCAGCTCTGGACGGCAATTGGGCCGATCTGGAACCGAAACTGAAAGAAAAGATCAAGCAGTCCAGCCCGGCCGCGTCCGAGGCTGAGCTTGAGGTTGCGGTCAAGGATTCGATCCGGGCAATCATGATGATCCGCGCGTATCGTGTCCGTGGTCATCTGGCAGCTCAGCTCGATCCGCTGACGATGGATGACAAGCACACGCAGCCGGAACTCGATCCGGCGAGCTACGGCTTTGGTTCGTCCGATATGGATCGCCGTATCTTCATCGACGGCTATCTCGGCCTTGATTATGCGACCATTCCAGAAATGGTCGACATTCTGCGCCGGACCTATTGTTCGACCATCGGTGTCGAATTTCAGCACATCTCCAACCCGGAAGAAAAAGCCTGGCTCCAGGAGCGTATTGAGGGTCCGGACAAGGGCGTCGCATTCACGCCTGAAGGCAAGAAGGCCATTCTTGCCAAGCTGATCGAAGCAGAGACGTTCGAGCGTTTCCTCCATCGTCGCTATCCGGGCACGAAGCGTTTTTGTCTCGACGGTGGTGAAGCTGCAGTTCCGGCACTTGAGCAGATCATCAAGCGCGGCGGCGCTCTCGGCGTGAACGAGATCGTCATCGGCATGCCGCACCGCGGTCGCCTCAACATGCTCGCCGCCGTGATGGGCAAGCCGTATGAGAAAATCTTCCATGAATTCCAGGGCGGCTCGACGCAGGGGGCTGAAGGTTTTGGCTCGGGAGATGTGAAGTACCACCTTGGCGCTTCATCGGACCGCTCCTTCGACGATAACGAAGTCCACCTGACGATGAATGCCAACCCGTCTCACCTTGAGGCGGTAAACCCGGTCGTGCTCGGCCGGACCCGCGCAAAACAGGCGATGGAAGCTGAGGAGACCGGTGCGCTTGACCGGTCTCGCAAGCTTCCGCTCCTGCTGCACGGTGATGCGGCGTTTGCGGGCCAGGGCGTTGTCGCCGAGTGTTTCGCGCTTTCGGGTCTGCAAGGCTATCGCACGGGCGGCACGATCCACTTTATCGTGAACAACCAGATCGGCTTCACGACCAGCCCGATGTATTCGCGCTCGTCGCCATATCCGTCTGATGTGGCGCTCATGGTCCAGGCACCGATCTTCCACGTGAACGGCGACGACCCGGAAGCTGTGACCTACGTGGCAAAAGTCGCCACGGAGTACCGCCAGAAGTTCGGCAAGGACGTCGTCATCGACATGTTCTGCTACCGGCGGTTCGGCCACAATGAGGGTGACGAGCCAATGTTCACCCAGCCGGTAATGTACACCAAGATCAAGGGACATGAGTCGACGCGCGAAATTTACGCCAACCGTCTCGTCGAAGAAGGCCTCATCACCGCCGATGAGGTATCCGCCCAGATCAAGGAATTCGAGGACGTCCTCGACAAGGCATTCGAAGAAGGCAAGGGCCTGAAAACCGAAAAGGCCGACTGGCTGGACGGCGAATGGTCCGGCCTCGGACTGCCTGAAGACGATGAGCGCCGTGGCAAGACGGGCGTCGCCAAAAAGAAGCTGCAGGAACTCGGTGAGAAGATCACGACTGTTCCTGAAAATGTCGACATCCACCGGACGCTGCGCCGCGTGATCGATGGTCGCCGCGAGGCGATTACTTCTGGCAACGGTCTGGACTGGGCGACAGCTGAGCACCTGGCATTCGCGGCACTCCTTGATGAAGGATTCCCGGTCCGTCTCTCGGGCCAGGATTCCGGTCGTGGGACGTTCTCACAGCGCCACAGCCATTTCGTCGACCAGAAAAGCGGCGAGCGTTTCACTCCGCTGAACAATATCAGTGAAGGTCAGGGTCATTACGAAGTGATCGACTCGCTTCTCTCTGAAGAGGCGGTTCTCGGTTACGAATACGGCTATTCGCTTGCCGATCCGAACGCGCTCGTCCTCTGGGAAGCCCAGTTCGGCGACTTTGCGAACGGCGCGCAGGTCTTCTTTGACCAGTTCATCTCATCGGCAGAACGCAAATGGCTGCGGATGAGCGGTCTCGTCTGTCTGCTGCCACATGGCTACGAAGGGCAGGGGCCGGAGCACTCGTCTGCGCGCCTTGAGCGCTTCCTGCAGATGTGCGCGGAAGACAATATGCAGGTCTGCAACCTCACGACGCCGGCTAACTATTTCCATGCGCTGCGCCGTCAGATTCACCGCGACTTCCGTAAGCCGCTGATCATCATGACGCCGAAGTCGCTTCTGCGTCACAAGCTGGCGGTGTCGTCGCTTGACGACCTTCACACCAAGTCGTCCTTCCACCGCGTACTCTGGGACGATGCGGAAACGCCAGGCCGCGAAGGCAAGGTGAAGCTGAAGGCCGACAAAAAGATTCGCCGTGTCGTACTCTGCTCAGGCAAGGTCTATTACGACCTGTTCGAAGCACGTGAAGAGAAGGGCGTTGATGACGTTTACCTTCTTCGCGTCGAGCAATTCTATCCGGGACCACGCAAGTCACTTATGACCGAGCTGAAGCGCTTTACCGGCGCGGAGATGGTCTGGTGCCAGGAAGAGCCGCGCAATATGGGGGGCTGGACCTTCATGCGTGATGAAATCGAATGGGCCTGTAACCAGGTTGGATGTGAGCATCCACGTCCTAAATACGCAGGCCGCCCACCATCCGCCGCAACCGCGACCGGCCTGATGTCGCAACACAACAAGGAAAAAGATGCTCTCATTGCCGCTGCGCTGGGTGACCAGCCGGTGGAAGACAGCATCGTATCCGCCTGACCCGATCAAAAGACGAAACGGACTAGATATGACTGACATTATCGTGCCGCAGCTTGGCGAAAGCGTCACAGAGGCAACCGTCGGCCAGTGGCTCAAACAGGCTGGTGATGCGGTCTCGAAAGACGAAGTTCTCGTCGAACTCGAAACCGACAAGGTGTCTGTAGAGGTTGCCGCTACGGCAGACGGGACTCTCTCGGAGATCGTCGCGAAAGAAGGCGATACGGTTGAAATTGGCGCTATTCTCGGACGCTTGGGCAGCGGAAGCGGCGCTGCGACGAAATCCGGCAATGGGGAAGCCAAGGCAGAAGCCGCGCCGAAAGCGGAAAAAACCGAAGCATCAGCGGCTTCGTCCGGCGGTGACGCGGTCGACGTCGCTGTCCCTGCGATGGGTGAGAGCGTCACCGAAGGAACGGTCGGTGAATTCCTGAAAAAGGTCGGCGACAGCGTTTCGAAGGACGAGACGATCGCCGAAATCGAGACCGACAAGGTTGCGCTCGAAGTCCCGGCGACCGCTGACGGCACCATCACCGAAATCCTCGTATCTGCTGGCGACACGGTTTCACCTGGGTCGGTCATTGCCCGCATCAGCTCTGGCGGTGGCGCACCCGCCGCAAAACCGGCGGCAGCTGCGGAATCCTCCAAGCCCGCGGTGAGCACGTCGGATGATCGCCCAGTCTCACCTTCAGTTCGTCGTATCTCGTCGGAAGCTGGCGTCGATGCCCAGTCCATTCCGGGCTCGGGCCGTGACGGCCGCGCCACGAAGGCTGATGCACTCGAATTCGTCAACAAGGCTGGTCAGTCTGCGGGCGGTTCGAAGCCTCAGGAGGCCAAGGCTCCACGTGAAGTCGGACCGCGCGAAGAGCGTGTAAAGATGACCCGCCTTCGCCAGACGATCGCCCGTCGCCTGAAGGAAGCTCAGGATACGGCAGCCATGCTGACTACGTTCAATGACGTGGACATGTCCGCCGTCATGGACCTGCGGTCGCGCTACAAGGATACGTTCCTGGACAAGCACGGCGTAAAGCTGGGCTTCATGGGTTTTTTCGTGAAGGCTTGTGTCAATGCGCTGCAAGAGATCCCGGCCGTGAATGCCGAGATTGATGGCACCGACATCATCTACAAGAACCATTACGATATGGGCATTGCGGTCGGCACCGATCGCGGTCTGGTGGTTCCGGTAGTCCGCGACTGTGACGAGCTGTCCATCGCAGGCATTGAGAAAGAGATCGGAAACCTTGGCAAGAAGGCGCGCGATGGCTCGCTCTCTATCGCCGATATGCAAGGCGGTACGTTCACGATCACCAATGGCGGCGTATACGGATCGCTGATGTCGACGCCGATCCTGAACCCCCCTCAGTCCGGCGTGCTCGGCATGCACCGTATCGAACAACGTCCGGTTGCCGTGAACGGCAAGGTCGAAATCCGTCCGATGATGTATCTCGCGCTTTCCTATGACCACCGCATCGTTGACGGCAAGGAAGCCGTGACCTTCTTGGTGCGCATCAAGGAAGCGCTGGAAGATCCGGAGCGTATGATCCTCGACGTCTAAGGCGCGGATTGCCATCGCAGAATCAAAAAGGGCGGCACTTTCCGGTGCCGCCCTTCGTGTATGTGGAAGCGGTGACGCGCCCTTACTCGACCGCAACTGTTTCGGATTTCGACCAGGCGAATGGCTGGAATTGTTCATTCACCGGCGTGTCGACGATGTGGTTAGTGTAGTTGCTCAGCACTTTGAGGCCGACACCCAGCACCACTTCCAGAGCCGTCTGGCGCGTGTAGCCCGCATTGATCAGGACGTCGACTTCAGCCGGTTCGACCCAGCCGCGCTCCTGGACAACCTTACGGGTAAAGGTCCGCAGGGCCTCATACTTCTCGTTTGGCAGTGGGGTGTTGTTGCGAAGCGCATCTATCACTGCATCGTCAATGCCCTGGCTTTTGGAAATCGCCGTGTGGGCCGCCATGCAGAAGTGGCACTCATTTTCGTAATTGGAGGTCATCAGCACGATCTGACGTTCAGTCTTGTCGAGGCTGGTCTTGTCAAAAATGTTGGCGAGCGTCTGATATCCTTCCAGCAGGGCTGGCGCTTCTGCCTGAGCGGCCCAGAGCGCAGGGACAAACCCCATGGACTTCTCAGCGTTTTCGAGGCGCTCACGGCTGCCTTCTGGCGCGGTTGCGGGGGTGTGGAGGGTGAATTCGACCATGATCTGGTTTCCTTTCATGCTGCAAATGTCCGCCTTCTGTCGGGCGGGGACCGGAGATGTAGGAGACGCTTTCTGTGTCACAACGCCCGCTTCAATCACGAATTCTTGTGCGTCTGGTGAGCCGATTGCCCTTGTAGATGGCTATCCGCGATGAGCTGGGTCCTAAGATTTATTAACCTCAGGAACCCCCAGCGCGCCCTTCCGTTAGTCCGGCAAGCAGAACGCTTGAAAAGGAGATTGATATGAAACGCACGCTTCTTACCGCTACCGCTGCAATGGCACTCGCTATGTCCCCTGCTGTTGCGCAGGTCGTAGGCGGCAATGTCGGTGTCGAGACCGAAACCGAACTCAACACCGGCCTGGATACCACGACGCAATCCAGCACCGACCTCCAGTCCGACATCGAAGTTGAGACGCCGGACGTAAACACGCCGGACATTGAAACCGAAGGCGAAGTCGAAGCCGAGCAAGGTGTTGGTGGCGAATTCTATGAGAATGAAGCCTCCGCAGCCACCGGTGCAGACCTTGAAAGCGAAACCGAGATCGAAACGCCGGACGTCGAAACGCCTGACGTAGACGTCGAAGTGGGTGTTGAGTCAGACGGCGAAGCAACGCTGGAAGACGGCCAGGGTGGCCCGATCGCCCTGGATCGTGATGACGCGGCAGACCGCTATGGTGCGCTTGAGGGCGAGGCCGACGCTGCCGCAGAGGTCGTTACTGATGGTGCCGACACGCCTGAGCTGAACGAGTATGAAAAGGAGCAGATCGAAAAGGCTGGCCCGGAAGCTGAGGCTCACGCCGAGACGATGTATGACGTCGAAATCGATCAATAATCTTCGACTCACCTAGATAGAAAGCCCCGCTATTTGAGCGGGGCTTTTTTATGCCTCGAGTTCGACATCCCAATAGAGATAATCCATCCACGTTTCGTGTAGATAGTTCGGTGGGAAGCGGCGCCCGATCTCTTGAAGCTGATAGTTCGATGGGCGGATCGGCTTGCGGGCGATCTGCATGCCCGAATCTCCCAGCATTCGCCCGCCTTTCTTGAGGTTACAAGGAGAGCAGGCTGTGGCGATGTTTGCCCAGCTGGTTTTGCCACCCTTCGAACGTGGAATCACATGGTCGAAGGTGAGATCTTCGCGGGATCCGCAATATACGCACTGGAAGCCATCTCGAAGGAAGACGTTGAAGCGCGTGAACGCTGGCGAGCGGTCTTGACGGACGAATTCGCGCAGCGCGATCACGGATGGAAGCCGCATTTCGAAGCTGGGGCTGCGCACCACAGTGTCGTATTCGGCAATGATGTCGACACGGTCCAGAAAAACGGCTTTTACGACGTCCTGCCAGGGCCAAAGCGAAAGCGGGTAATAGGAGAGGGGCCGGAAGTCCGCGTTCAATACGAGAGCGGGCCGACCCTGAGGCGGGCTTGTCAGGACTTCAGGCATGTTTCAGCCCTCCAACGGTCCTGCTCAATGGTCTTTGTGCCTTCCTAGTGAACACGCACCTCCATCGATTTCGAGAAGATCATTACTGATTCCCGACTACGAGTTTATGACACTTTCGATCTTTGACCAGTCAATCACGGCACAAAACCGAAACGTGTTATGATTGCTGCAGATCAGCCGCCGCCATCTGCGGCATATGCTTTCGCGCGTTCAGCGTTGATCCAGGCCCAGAGGAGGTGAGCCGCTACGCCGCGATAGGGCCGCCAGTCCTGAGCCCGCTCGGTAAACGCCTTTGACTCGAGCCGCTGTTCGGCCTCGTTCAGCAGGCGATAAGCCTCCATCAGGCCCACATCACCTGCTGGAAACGCGTCGAGGCGACCGCAAGCCATTAAGAAGAGGTCTGCTGTCCAGGGGCCGATACCCTTTACGGCGATTAATTCAGACCGTGCATCGTCCATGCTCGCAGCGTGAACGCGCTCCAGATTCAGTGCACCTGTTTCCACTGCTTCCGCGATTGACCGCAGGTGCCTGATCTTGGGGCGGGACAACCCGCAACTCCTCAGCGCGTCTTCCTCGCTGGCGAGTACTGTTCCCGTGCATACGTTGCCGAGATGGGCTTCGACCCGATCCCAGATTGTCCGTGCGGCCTTGGTTGTGATCTGTTGAAAGGCGATCATGC
>JAYZBJ010000031.1:0-9028 GCA_036338795.1 Pseudomonadota bacterium
CGGAGAGTCGCCGACAGCCTCACCGACAAGCGACAGCAGTTCGCGCGCATGCTCGCCATCCGTATCACCGAGCACGGTATCATGCGGGCGGCTTGCCATGATGATGCGCTTGCCGGCCAACCAGTCGTCTGCCTCGGTATCGGGGGTCAGCCATTTGCTTTCAGCGATCGGCTTCAGCCCCGGGGTAATTTCCGGCGGGCCTGCCAGAAAGGGCATGTAGGGTGGGCGTCGGGAGGATGAACTCATCGAACCGTCATCAGGAAATTCGCGCTGCGCCCCAGCTGACAAAGCCGGCAATCTTTGGCGTGCTCGGAAGGTACATGGTCTCCATCCCCTCCAGCGCAAAGCCCGAGGCAGTGAGCATATGGCCCGTATCGCGCGTCAGGTGACACCCGCCGGCCAGCGGCCTCCACACAGGTTCGATGCGCCGTTGCCACTTGGCAACGCCCTCATCCGGCGCGAGGCCGTGCTCGGAGAAGAGGATCTGGCCGTCCGGCTTCAGCACACGGCGCGCCTCCTTCAGGGCGCCCTCCCAATCCGGAATGGTGCAGAGAACGAACGTGATGACCACGGTATCGATCGAGGCATCCTCGAGTTCGACAGCTTCGGCGCCGCTCTCGAGAAACTTGATACGATTGCCCCATCCAAGGTCAGCCGCCTTCTTCTGGGCCCGTTTGATCATGCCTTTGGATGGCTCGAGCGCGTAGAGCGTCTCAATCTCGCTATGGGCATAGAAGTCGAAATTCGTGCCTGAGCCGCAGCCGATCTCCAGCACATTGCAGTAGGCTCGCGGCACGACCTTGGCGCGCTGCTTCATGATGGGCTTGGTCGCGCAGGCGCAGGAAATCAGTGGCGGAACAACGTATCTTTCCCAAAGCCCCATCAACCTAGTCCCTCCTGTCCAGCGCCTGCTGTGTAAGCGCATTACCCGGCTTCAGCGTCAGCGCATCCTGGGTCATCACGACATCATAACTCAAACCGTCGCCCATAGGGGCATAAACTGCCGAACCGAATTGCGTGCCCTTCATGCCGAAGCGCGAGCCCTCTTCCTTGGCAAGAGCATAGACATCAAGGCCCGGATTGGCGGCGAGCGCACGGCCATTGGTCGTCGCCTCGCTGACGGTAGCTGTGTTGTAGCGTTTGGAGTTGCGGCCTTCCATGTATTCCAGCCGGTAAACACTGTCATAGCCGAGCATGTTGGCCATCGGCTCGAAGGTAATGACGCGGGCGCCCATGGAAAATTCGTCGCCGCGCAGGACGCAGTCTTCCTCGCTGCCATCGCTGACGAAGCAGGTCACCGCATCGCCCTCGGCGAGGATGACCCTCACGCGGTAGGCATCCTGCTCACCGGCGACCGCATCGAATGTGACCTGCGCGACCGGGCGCTCGAAGGTGAGGCGCTTGTAGGTCTGCAGGTTCAGGCCGGCGAATGTGCCGATGCCCGCCATGCCGAGAAAGCCGATACCGAACAGGAAGCGCAGTCCACCTGCGGCCAGTCGCAGCTTCATCAACCGGCCGAGGCCAGCAAAGGTCAGCATCAGCCCCACGACGCCAGCCAGTCCCGGCAAGATCCACCAGATCAGTCCCATTCGGTCACCCTTGTCTTTCCCGCCGTCTGCGCGGCCCCGACGCGATTAGTAGCGCAGCGCCGGAATTTACCAAACACGGATTGGAGCATGGCTTCGGTTTTTGCCCAGACTGAGGCAAAGCTGCATGCCTCGCACGCGCAACACTAGTCAGTTATGGGCCGCTCATGCGCCGCTGGTTGGGGCGGGCGGGGCCGGAGCCGACAGTCTCTGTCCAGCCCATCGCCTTGTAAGCGCGCATGGCGTGTTCGTTCTGGATGTCGACGTCGAGCATCAAGGGAGAGCGAACAAGGTCACGCGCCACACCCAGCAGGCCAGAGCCAATGCCGCAGAGACGCCAGTCGTCGTGAACGAACAGGTGTGACACATACGATTTTCGACGCTCAAGAACGAGGAAACCGATCAGGCCCGCATCCCGTTCGCTGGCGACGAGACAGTCTGAAACGCTGATGGCGTGCCGGAGGCGGATGATCTCTTCGGTGACCTGCCCTCGCCATGTGAAGGCTGTCAGGCAGTCGCGAAACAGCTCCTCAATGAGCGCATTGTCCGATCGCCGCCTGAGGCGGATCGTCCATCCAGCAGCCCGGTGCGACATCAAGTCCATGTGGCGACTTTATGGCGAGTTTTCGCGTCCGTCACTATTCCGATTGCACGTCAGGCGAGTGTCCACCACGGAATCGCCCGCCATCATTGATTGCCAGAACTGCAGTCAGGCTGGATAATCTGTCGTGAGAGGAGACCTGATCATGCTCAAACCTTCGATTCTCGCTACAGGGCTGGCCAGCCTCGCGGGCGCTGCGAGCGCTGAAATCATCACCGCTTCACCGGACCATTACACGCTCCGGCACGAGGCAGTTTCGCCGGCCGCTCCGCAGGATGTCTGGGACAGGCTGATCCAGCCAGATACCTGGTGGCACCCCGATCACACCTTTTCAGGCGACGCGCAGAACCTCTCGCTCGACGCAGAGGCAGGCGGCGCGTGGCTGGAATCATGGGACGGCAATTCTGTTGAACATGGCCGCGTGCTCACCCTCATGAAGGGCAAGATGGTTCGCCTCAACGCGCCATTCGGCCCGCTTCAGGGCATGGGAGTAGAGGTCGTCTGGACGATCACGCTGGAAGCCGACGCTGAAACGGGTGGCACCCGGATCATCTTCGACGAGATCGCCAATGGCTCATCAGCAAGCGGTCTCGACGCGATTGCGCCAGCGGTCGACGGGGTCAAGCAGGAAGCCATCACCCGCCTCGCCGATCCGGCCATCCAGAATTGAGCCCTACTCGCTGGCTGCCAGCATCCGGTCTGCTTTTTCGAGATAGGGGACCGGGTCAACCAGTTCATAGCCCGGCGCCTTTTCGACAAGCTGGTCGAGCCATGCCTTGTGGCCAGAACCATAGACGACAAGCACGCGGTCTCCCGGCTCGGTGACCTGCTGCAGCTTATTGAAGATCTTGGCATTGCGCATGAACCAGTAGGCGGCCAGTTCCGCGCCCGGCTGCTCCTCGCCTTCTCCATAGCCGATGATTTCCCAGTAGAAATCATCCGGGATAAATCCGGTATTGTGCAGTTTCAGGAGCGACGGAATCGTCGAGGTTTCCTGATAGGTCTCGAACTCGGCGACCTTTTCGGAAAAGTCTGACATACGCGCCAACTCGTCGCTGCGCCCAGCGCGTTCGGCAAAGCCGGCGACTTTGCCATACGGGAAATAATCGGGCTCATCGCCTTCCGGCTGCTCGTCGATGCCATGCACGTCCGAGAGGCCAGCAAGATGCGCGACGCGGAAGCCGATCTGGAAATCCTCGCTCGCCACCTCGGTGAGGTCATCAGGCGTGAAGCTCTTATAGTTGCCCGTGGTGTAGGGCGGATCGAGATTGTACTCGATGGCCACAGTCGTCGGCTCAAATGAGGCCAGCGCTTCACCCAGTGCGGCCAGCTCCCGCTGACGCTTGTCTGAGAGGACGTTGTCGGTCTCGATATTATTGAGATCGCGGCCCGGATTGTCGAAGTGATAGACGCCCAGCACCATGACCTGCACGGTCTGGTCAGTCGCTTCGGCGGTTGTCGCTGGCGCGGCGTCACCGTCAGGCGAAGCCGCGCCCGTCTGGGCGCAGCCCGCAAGTGTGAGCATTGCTGTCGATGCAG
The DNA here is from genome assembly GCA_036338795.1 of Pseudomonadota bacterium. Lineage (GTDB taxonomy): Bacteria > Pseudomonadota > Alphaproteobacteria > Caulobacterales > Hyphomonadaceae > Henriciella. Next base: position 3,727 of record JAYZBJ010000031.1, read on the forward strand.
CGGCAAACAGTGTCCGGATCATTTCCTCTCCCTCATGATCGCAAGGCGTGGAAGCTAAGCGACCATGACGGAAAGGGCCAGTCTGAACCTAGGCGTTTGCAGCGGCCTTTGCGGCTTTCTTGCGCTCGTGCGGATCGAGGTGGATCTTGCGCAGGCGAATGGATTCCGGCGTGACTTCGACCAGCTCGTCATCGGCGATGTAAGCCAGTGACCGTTCGAGCGTCATCTGCAGCGGCGGCGTCAGGCGCACCGCTTCGTCCGTACCCGATGCACGCACGTTGGAGAGCTTCTTGCCCTTCAGCACATTCACTTCGAGGTCATTGTCGCGATTGTGCTCGCCAATGATCATGCCCTGGTAAACCTTGTCACCCGGATGGATCATCATCGGGCCACGGTCTTCCAGGTTCCACAGCGCAAAGGCCACGGCCTCGCCCTGCTCCATCGAGACGAGGACGCCGGTGTGGCGGCCCTTGATCGCGCCCTTGTACGGCGCGTACTCGAGAAAGACGCGGTTCATGATCGCGGTGCCACGCGTGTCGGACAAGAGCTCGCCCTGATAGCCGATCAGGCCGCGTGTCGGCGCATGGAAGACAAGCCGCGTGCGGCCAGCACCGGACGGCTTCATTTCCATCATGTCGGCTTTGCGCTCATTCAGCTTCTGAACGATCACACCAGTGTGCTCATCATCGACGTCGATGACGACTTCCTCGATCGGCTCCAGCTTTTCGCCCGTGTTCTCGTCTTCTTTCATGACGACTTTCGGACGCATCACGCCAAGCTCGAAGCCCTCACGGCGCATGGTCTCGATCAGAACAGCAAGCTGGAGTTCGCCGCGTCCGGAAACGGTAAAGGCTTCCGCCTCGGTCGACCGCTCGACCTTGAGCGCGACATTACCTTCCGCTTCCTTGACCAGGCGGTCCCAGATCAGGCGGGAGGTGACTTTCTTGCCTTCAGTGCCGGCCAGCGGGCTGTCATTGACGCGGAAGGTCATGGACAGGGTCGGCGGGTCAATCGGCTGGGCTTCGATCGGCTCGCTGACGGACGGATCGACGAAAGTGTCGGCGACGTTCGCCTTGGTCAGGCCTGACAGGGAAACGATGTCACCCGCAACGCCCTCTTCAATCGGCTCACGGCCAAGGCCGCGGAACGCGAGCACCTTGGAAACCCGCCCCTGCTCGACCAGCTGGCCATCGCGCGCGAGGACCTTCACCGTCTGGTTCGGCTTGACCGTGCCGGACGAGATACGGCCCGTCAGGATGCGGCCGAGGAAGTTGTCGGACGAAATGGTCGTCGCCAGCATGCGGAACGGACCTTCTTCGGTCTTCGGCTCCGGCACGTGCTTGGTGACGAGATCGAACAGCGCGGACATGTCCTCTGCCGGCGTCTCGTGATCGAGGCTCATCCAGCCATTCTTGGCGGAGCCGTAAAGGATCGGGAAGTCGAGCTGCTCGTCATCGGCACCAAGGTCGGCGAAGAGGTCGAACACTTCATTGATCACATAGTCCGGACGGGAGTCCGACTTGTCGATCTTGTTGACCGCAACGATCGGGCGAAGGCCGACTTTCAGGGCCTTGGACACCACGAACTTGGTCTGCGGCATCGGGCCTTCAGCGGCGTCAACGAGAACGATCGCGCCGTCCACCATGTTCAGGATACGCTCAACCTCGCCACCAAAGTCGGCGTGGCCGGGCGTGTCGACGATGTTGATACGTGTGTCGCCCCAGACAACGGAGGTGGTCTTGGCGAGGATGGTGATCCCCCGCTCACGCTCCAGGTCGTTGGAGTCCATCATGCGGTCTTCGGTCTGTTCGTTCTCACGGAACGTACCGGACTGCTTGAGGAGGCAGTCGACAAGGGTCGTCTTGCCATGGTCGACGTGGGCGATGATCGCAATATTGCGAAGCGCTGTAGGCTCGGTCATGGGAGGAGATGCTTTCGGAAAGGCTTTGTTTGCGCGCCTTTACACGTAACCGTCCGTATTGGCGAGGCTTGTCTCGCATGTCATGGGAACAGCACACGCTGAATACCCGTTAGACTGGGGCCGGTTACGCAGGAAAGACAGCACCCATGCGCTATATCGAAAAAAGCCTCTCTGACAGTGAAGAGGTCATCTACTGGGGCAAGTTCCACTGGCTCTGGTATGCCCGCGCCTGGATCGTCCTGATTGTGTTCGGCGTACTTATCATCGGGATCGTGTACTGGGCGTATGAATTGCTTCGCCTGAACACGACCGAGTTTGCCGTCACCAACCGGCGTGTCGTGATCAAGCGCGGCATCCTCTCGGCGCATGTCGACCAGCTATCGCTTTCCTCGATCGAGGGGGCAGATCTCGACCAGGGGATTATCGGGCGCATTTTCGGCTTCGGAAATCTTGCCATTGAAGGGCGCGGCGAAGGCATTCTGGACTTTCCGCCCATGGCCGCGCCAGGCGAATTCCTGCGTCAGGCCAATATGGCCAGCGAAGCACACGAGGTCGCTTCGGTGGACCGTCTCGCCAACGAGATCGAGGAACACAGCAACCACTAGTCGAACCGGCCAACTTGCCGCACCGGCGGGAACAGGCGGCCCCTGCCAGCGTTTCTCTACCATCAGGCCTGCACGGCCCGGGATACGGCGAAGGCGCCGCATCCGGCCCTGCAGCCCCTCGGAGAAAAAGGACATGGCACACACTCAGAACACCCCCGCTCCTGCGCAAGATGCGCAACCTGCAATTAAAAGCCGGTCACGCCGGAACGACGTCAAGGTATCGCCGTTCATGAAGAGACTGGCGCATCGAGTGATCGCCGCCCTCATCCGCAAGAAACTCAGAAGGAGCTTCAAATGACCAATCGCGCAGAAGGTAAGACCCTCGCCATCCTCGCCACTGACGGCTTTGAGGAAGTCGAGCTGACCTCCCCCAAGGAAGCCATCGAGAATGCCGGCGGCAAGACCGTTATCGTCTCGCTGGAGCATGGTGAAATCCAGGCTAACCAGCACCGTGAGCACGGCATCAAGGTAAAAGTGGACAAGACGCTGGACGAAGTGAAAGCCGAAGACTTTGACGCGCTGCTTATTCCGGGCGGCCTGTTCAACCCGGACGCCCTTCGCATCAACGATAAGGCCAAGGCTTTTGCGTCCGCTTTCTTTGAGCAGAAGAAGCCCGTCTTCTCGATCTGCCACGGACCGCAGGTCCTTATTTCCGCTGGCCTCGTCAGCGGCCGCAAGATGACCGGCTTCTCAGCCATCCAGCAGGATCTGAAGAATGCCGGTGCAATCGTCACCGACGAAGAAGTCGTCGTTGACTCCGGGCTGGTGACATCACGCAACCCGGACGACCTTCCGGCGTTCAACAACAAGATCGTGGAAGAAATCTGCGAGGGCAAACACGAAGCCCAGAAGGAATCGGTCGTCGCGTAGTCTCATCCCCTCGCCATACGATCGGTAGGAGCGCCTCCCAGAAAGGGGGCGCTCTTTTCGTATGTGGGTTCCTCTTTTTGCTTCTTAGCTTGACAGCTAATTTTGATTATTGCTAATTAGCAAATATGGCAAACAGCGTATTCAGCGCCCTTGGGCATCCGCTCCGCCGCCAGGTTCTGGCGAGCCTGCGGCAAGGCCCGAAGACATCCGGCCAGCTGGCCGAATTGTTCGACGCAAGCTGGCCAACCGTCAGCCGTCACCTCAACGTGCTGAAAGAAGCCGACCTCATTTCCGCTGAACGCCAGGGAACGAGCATCCTCTACCGCGCGAATACCAGCGTGATCGAGGATGCCGCAGCCTCCATCCTCGCTCTCATCGGGCGAGATGACGGCGATGACAGGGATGATGACATGAAGGAGGCAGCAGAATGATCCGCACAGGACTTATCTGGTCGGGCGCCGCAATTACCGTGATGCTCGGCGCCGCGTGGTGGGCCTGGAGCGCCCTGCCAGAGACGGGGGACATTCCCGTCCACTGGAACGTCAATGGCGTAGCTGACGATTTCGCGTCGAAGAAGGAGGCGGTCCTCTACCTGCTCATCCTGCCCGCATCGGCCCTGTTCACGACGCTCCTGCTGGCCATCGCGCCAGCAATTGACCCTTTCAAGGAGAACCTTCGCCGCAGCGGCAAGGCGTTTGTCGCGATCTGGGCGTCGGTGATGGTTCTGCTTGCCGCGTTGAGCGCGGGGATCGCGGTGATGATGGTGCGCGGCGCAAATGGCGGTGAAACCAATGAATTCGTCCGCTTTATACTGGCAGGCTGCGGGATGCTGTTCATTGTGATTGGCAATTATCTGCCTAAAACGCGAAAGAGCTTCTTCCTCGGAATCCGCACGCCGTGGACGCTGACCAGCGACTACACATGGGAGAAGACACACCGGCTCGTCGGCCCGCTCTACATGCTTGCAGGGATCGCCGGCATCGTCATGGCGTTTACGTTGACTGGCCTGCCACTGGTGATCGGCTTCGTCGCCTGCGTGATGAGTGTCACCCTGTTCGGCATCGGCTACTCGTGGTGGGTCTGGCGCTCAGCGTCCGACCGCAATGAAGGCGCTGACTTCCTCGTCTAGCGCTTAAGCGCGTCGAGCAGGTCCGGCAGTGCGCCGATGGTGTCGAGAGCGCGGAAGCGGGCCTCGCTCTCTGGCGGGTCGGCGCGTTCCAGCTCCCACGTCAGGCCGTGCGGCACGTGAACACCCCAGCTGCCGGCCCGGATCGCCGGGATAACGTCAGACTTCAGCGAGTTGCCGACCATCATCGCCGCATCCGGACCGCCCTCCGTCGCCCCGAAAATACGCTCATAGACGGCAGGTGTCTTGTCCGAGACGATCTCGACCCCGTCGAACCAGTCCCCCAGCCCTGACTGGGCCAGCTTTCGCTCCTGATCGAACAGGTCGCCCTTGGTGATCAGGATGAGGGAATAGTCCGGCGCGACGGCCTCCAGCGTGTCATGCACGCCGGGCAGCGTCTCCACCGGGTGGGACAACATTGCCCGCCCCGCCTCGAGGATTTCCTTGATCGTGGCGCTCGGCACCTTGCCGCTGGTCACCTCGATCGCCGTCTCGATCATCGACAGGGTGAAGCCCTTCACCCCGAAACCGTACAGACCAAGATTGCGCCGCTCCGCCGCCAGCAGTTTCTCACCGATCGTGTCAGGATCAGCATGATCGGCGAGCATGTCGAAAATCTGCTCCTGCGTCAGACGGAAGATGCTCTCATTTTGCCAAAGCGTGTCATCGGCATCGAAACCGATTGTCTTGATGGGACGCGTCATGAGCTGGCTGGTACACCGGCGCGTCCGTCAGATGCAATCCCGCGCCCGCCCCTGCTCCGCCATTGCCATGAAAAAC
>JAYZBJ010000032.1:0-4942 GCA_036338795.1 Pseudomonadota bacterium
AAAAGAACGATGAAGCATAAAAACCAATACAATAAGTATGCCGAGCTTATAGCCTAAGGCTATAATTTTCGACACCAAATATAGGCATTCGCGATAATATTAATAGCTTTCTCCTATCGTGTCCAACCGATGCCTGTGGAAACAAAAAAAGACCCCGCTAGCGATGGACTAGCGGGGCCTTGAGACGCGTCTTTACCCGTCCTCAGGATGCAGGCTGCGGCCGCATGGAGGTCGTCTCTTCGCCGCTTCGTTGCGCCAGCAGCAACAGAGCAACACCGGCGACCGCTGACATCAATGATCCGAGCAAGACACCAAGCCTCACCTGGTCGAGCTGGTCAGCAGCGTCGAAAGCCAGCGTGCCGATGAACAGGCTCATCGTGAAGCCAATGCCTGTGAGGCATGCGATGCCATAGAGATGGAGCCAGTTCGCCCCCTCAGGCTTGCGTGCGATGCCCGATTTCACCGCCAGGACGGTCGCACCAAAGACGCCAATCTGCTTTCCGAAGAACAGGCCCAACGCAATGCCAAGAGGCAGCGGTGACATCAGGTCGGCGAAAGACACCCCGGTAAGCGAAACGCCGGCATTGGCGAACGCAAAGATCGGCAGGACACCAAACGCGACCCATGGGTGGAGGCCATGCTCAAGCTTGTGCAATGGCGATTGCGACCTCTCATCCTTGCCGTGGATAGGAATGGCCAAGGCGGTCACCACACCGGCGAGCGTAGCATGCACACCCGATTTGAGTACGCACACCCAGATTGCCGTGCCGATAAGCGCATAAGGGGCAATCGTCTTGATCCCCATGCGATTGAGCAACACAAGCGACGCAACACCAAGTGCGGCCAGTCCAAGCGCCATGACAGAAAGATCAGACGTGTAGAACAGGGCGATGATCATGATCGCACCCAGGTCATCAATGATCGCGATGGCCAACAGAAATATTTTGAGGGAGACCGGCACCCGGCTACCGAGCAGGAGTAGTACGCCCAACGCAAAAGCGATGTCCGTCGCCGCAGGGATTGCCCAACCGTCGACCGTCGCAGCGTTACCCGCATTCAGCGAGAGGAAGACGAGCGCCGGACCGGCCATGCCGCCTATGGCAGCGAAGATTGGCAAGGCGGCCTTGTCGAAACTGGAGAGCTCGCCTTGCAAAATCTCTCTTTTGATCTCCAGACCGATAAGAAAGAAGAAGATCGCCATGAGGCCGTCATTGATCCAAAGGATCAACGGCTTGGCGATCTCAAGTGAACCGACCTGAACCTCAACCGGTGTGGATAACAGCCCCTTATAGTACGAAAGCAGGGGCGAATTGCTGGCGGCCAGTGCCAGCACAGCGGCGATCATCAGCAGGATACCCGCCGAGGATTCCAGCCGCAGGAAGTTCTGTATGCGCGCGACAATGAAAGACATTTTCAGTTCTCTAAATAGTAGACGGTTTTGGAAGTTCGGGTTGGCGAGACAGGCAATGCCCAGTCACCACTCCCAGTCGGAGATTTCGCGGTGCGATCTCGGCGGCTGGCGGCGACGTTGGCTGGAAGGCCTGCCGTCTCGTGGATGACGGCGCACGTCAGGACGCTTGTTGCGACGGCCGAAGTTTTCAGCTCCGTCATCGCCCATGACGGCATCCGAGAATTCCGAAAACATGTTCAAGAGCCACTTCATGAGTCAGGCCTCCTTTCAACCTATGCAGGTTTCAGGTGGCGCTCATGATCGATCCAATCCAATCCTCATTTTGGACCGTCATCATAGGATACCCCTATGTAACCGCATATATTCGCAAGAAGGATGGCTGAAAATCAGAACCGCTCGGGCCGGTAAACTTCAACGTCGCAGATACTCAGCACACCGATATGTGCCCCCAGCAGACTCTGAAGGTCGTCACGCGCGCGTGTCATGGTCTCAGGCGTACTGATCGAAATCATCACAACCATGTCCTGGCTGGCGGACATATCGCGGTCGCGCTGCCAATGACTGCCTTGGCCGAAGCCCGCCAACGCCGGCGCAACCGTATAACCCTTGGCACCTGCCGCTTCGAGTATGCGCCCTGCCCTCTTCATCGCCATGCGTTCAATGATGAGTTCGAGACGTTTCATTGTAGCCATGTTGTCAGCCTATTGAATTCAGCCATTGGGCGGCGGTCAGATAAAGCGGGATGCCAACCGCGATGTTGAACGGAAACGTGATGCCAAGCGAGAGCGTCAAATAGATGCTCGGTTTCGCTTGAGGCAAAGCGAGTCTCATGGCGGCTGGGACGGCAATGTATGAAGCTGACGCCGCCAGCACCATCAGAAGCGTTGCATCACCGACCTTGAGGCCCATAACAGCTGCAGAAACACCGGCCAGGCTGGCAGAAACCAATGGCATGTAGATGCCAAAACCGAGCGCTGGCAGGTCTAGTTGGCGCCAGCCCTGCCGCAGCCCGCGACCAGCCGACAGGCCCATATCCAGAAGGAACAGGCACAGGACGCCCTGGAACGGCGCGACGAAGAATGGGGAAACCTGCTCCATGCCATCACTTCCGACCACTGCGCCGATAATCAGCGCACCGACAAGGACGACGATCGACGCATTCAGCAGCACTTCGCGAACAAGTTCTCCGCGCTCGGAGCCGGCGACCGGCTCAGTTCGCTTTGCGCCAATGGATGCCAGAAATAGTGCAGTGATAATCGCTGGCGCCTCCATGACCGCCGCGACAGCGACCATGTACCCCGAGCTTTCGATGCCGGCCGACACCAGAAGCTGCGTTGCAGCAACGAAGGTAACGATGGAGATTGAGCCATAGTGAGCGGCAGTCGCCGCTGCATCGGTCCGACTTAGGCCACTGGTCATTCGAAGGAAGGCAAACGCTACGGCTGGCAGGAGAAATGAAAGCAAGACGGCAATAACAAACACGCCGATCAATTCTCCGGTGATCGGGCTCGACGCCATCGCAGCGCCGCCCTTCAATCCGATCGCCATCATGAGATAAATGGCAAGGCCCTTCGCAAAAGCTTCCGGGATCGTCATCGGCGATCTCAACAATGCCGCGAACAGCCCTAGGCAGAAGAACAGCACAACGGGCGAGAGCAAAGTTGCGAGCGCCAGCTCAATCATGAGGCATCAGCCTTCCGTTTTCCGAAGCGGGCGGCCGGGTCCACCGAACGTGTACTCCAGACATCTGACGCGCGCTTTCGCTGAGAGTGATGGGGAGCTATGCAGTCGCTATCCATACCTCAAATCGAAAATCTGGAAAACGGCTTTAGTCTAAAGCTATCGTATCGGCAGAAGTCCAATCAGTCAGTGTATCCAGACTGGAGCGGATGCTTGCCATCAAATGATCACGTTCCGAATACGGCCCGAAATACCTGAACTTGCAGATCATCCATTGCTGGCCACACTCATCCTCCGCCGAAACCGGGAGTTCAAGCATTTCGACCGGCGCCCAACTGATCAGCGATTCAGCATGAAAATGAAGTGACTTTGCCGATCTCGACCATTTTGCCAGGAGCCAGAATTCATCAGATGGCCTGGCCGACGCACGTCGGCGAAACCGTCGTGTGGTTGTCAGTCTCTGCCGATCCGGCGAGCGGCGATAGGCGAGCCTGATCGGCCTTGGAGGGGCGTTCGAACGACGGACATGAAGGGACATATCGTACTTCCTTTCCTTGTCAGGAAAAGATGAGCATCAGCCCTGCATAAGAAAAATTCAAAATTGGAGTTAAGGAGATTGCCTCAACCTATCAATCGTCAGCCGCGCCCCGGTCGGCCAACCAAGACAGACACTGCGGCAGCTTTCAATTCCTCGGCGAGCTTGGTCAGTCGGTCTGACAGTGGAGAAGTTCGCCGCCAGATCAGCGAGATTTCCCGTCGCGCGAGCGGGTCGTCTATCTTCCGGACAACAAGATCAGGATCTCGACGTGCTTCCGTCAGCGCGTAGAGACTTGGAAACACCGCGACGCCAGCCCCCATCTCAGCCATCTGGCGGATCGCATCAAGGCTGGTGCCCTCATACTCGCTACTGACATGTGCACCCGCCGCCTCAGCCAGCGTCTGGATGGTGATGTTGAATCGGTGACCATAGCCAAGCGTCAAAAGCGGACGCCCCTTGAGATCCGAAAGCCTGACATCGCCAGCTGTCTGGGCCAACGGGTCGTCCGGAGCTGCGCATATCCAGAGATTCTCTTCAAACAAAGGCGCGTGTTCGGCGTCCGAATGATCTTCTATTGTCGAAATGACCGTATCCAGCCGGCCATCGTGAAGGTGGGCTTCAAGGTCAATGGTTCGCTCTTCGCGAACGTTCAATCGGAACTCGGGATACTTGGCGTGCAGATGTCGGGTTACCGCAGGCAGCAGATAAGGTCCGATCGTCGGCAGTACACCAAGCCTGATACGACCGGCCAGAGTGTCTCCGCCTGACTGAACAACTGATTTGAGATCCTCAACATCCCGCAAGATGAGGCGCGCGCGACGCACAGCTTCCTCACCAAGCGGGGTCATGAACGCACCATGTCGTCCCCGCTCTATCAGTACCGCACCGATATACTCTTCCATATCCGCAATTTGCGCCGAAAGGCTGGGTTGGCTGACATTCACGCGCTTGGCGGCGTCCCCGAATTTCCCAGTGTCTGCGATCGCGACCAAGTATTGGAGTTGGCGAAGTGTTGGCCTCATTTCATAAGCCTTTCCTATCGAGAGGAGAGAAAATGATGCTTTGAACTATTATGGGCCTGATGCCAATTCAAGGGCGACCCAAGCGAAACGGTCAGAAACGGAGAAAAAAGTGAACAAGTCGCAGGTAACGATTCCTCCCCGGGCAGCCAGCCGCCGCCCCTCGATTGACCGGCTGAAGTCCGGCTTTTTGCGCCGGCAGTGGCGGAACCGCCGGCTCAAGCGGTACACCGCGCCGATGGGTGCCCGCTAGCCTGGACGACTTCATCGGATCTGGCCTCCAAACGCTGGAAG
>JAYZBJ010000033.1:0-10451 GCA_036338795.1 Pseudomonadota bacterium
CTCGGCTTTCTCGCCGCGGTCACGATGATCATGGCCTTCGCACCGGCTGGCTCTATCTATAACGGCTAAGCCGCTGAATTCCGTCGCGATCCTTACCGAGGGACGCGACCCACTCCTCAATGGTCCGGTTATCTACGACCAGATCGGGAGCTATTTCCAACAAGGGAGTAAGCACGAACGCTCTCTGCGTCATGCGCGGGTGTGGAACGGTCAGATTATCTGTCTGCCGCACCACGCCTTCAATCCAGAGAACATCGATGTCGATCAGGCGCGGGCCCCAACGCTCACCAGGAACGCGGCCCAGCGCTCGTTCGAGATCCTTGCAGGCAGTTAGCAACTCTTCAGGCGAAAAGCTGGTTTTCACAATGGCGCAGGCATTAATGAAGTCAGGTTGCGCCTCAACCCCCCAGGGCTGTGTACGGTAAAAGGACGATACCGTGACGACGTCGATGGTTCTCATCGTGTCTAGCGCGTGAATGGCTCGCTGGATTATGCCCTGGCTGTCGCCGAGGTTCGAGCCAAATGCGAGCGCAGCATCAGTCACGGGTCAGTTCGATCTCCACGCCGACATTGTCGACAAAATGCCGAATTGGGGCGTTTGGCTTGCGAATGCGCACTCGAACGCTCGAGACGGCTGGAAACGTTTCGAGGACGCCATGTGCAATGCGCTCCGCGAGCGTTTCAATCAGATTGAACGGACCGCTTGCCGAGATATCGTGTGCGAGATCGCATACTTTTCCGTAGTCGACGGCGTCCTTCATCGTATCCGACGGCGCTTCGGCGCGCGCCACCAGGCACTCAATATCGGCATAGAATTTCTGGCCGAGAGTCTTCTCTTCCTTGATCAGGCCATGAAAGCCGTGAATCCCGAGGTTTTCGACGAAGACACGTTCAGTCCGCTGCATTCGAAATAGTCTCCCACATCTGGACCGCCTGCTTGTGTGCGGCAACGTCATGGACGCGCAGCATATGCGCCCCCCGGCGCACGCTGTCGAGCGCGGCTGCCAGTGATCCTGTAAGTCTGTCGCCGACTTCGGCGCCATACAGCTTGCCAATGAAGGACTTGCGCGACACACCGATCAACATGGGCATTTCGAATGATTTAAGCGCGTCTATCGCCCGCAAGACCTGAAAGTTCTGCTCGAAGGATTTCGCAAACCCAACGCCCGGGTCGAGAATGATGTGCTCACGCGGCAACCCTCGGTCTTCGCAGATCGCGATCGCTTGTTTCAGGAAGGAGACCATTTCAGCACCCGCGTCGACGGATGCATCCGCCTCACCTCGGTTGTAGGTCAGAACGTAAGCGGCGCCGCATTCGACCGCAGCATCGACAATTTCGGGATCAGACATGGCGGTCACATCGTTGACGATGACAGCGCCAGCTTCACATGCCGCACGTGCGACGCTTGCCTTATAGGTATCAATGGAGACGGGCCGACGGCCGGTGCCGGCAATTGCTCGCACAACAGGAATTGTGCGCTCGAGCTCCTCGGCCTCGGTGACCTTGTCTGCGCCTGGCCGGGTCGACTCGCCGCCAATATCAATGATGTCTGCACCATCGCGCACCATTACTGAGGCATGCAATTCCGCGTCCTCGCGGCCATCGTGCTGACCACCATCTGAGAAGCTGTCAGGCGTAACGTTCAGGATGCCCATGATGAGTGTGCGCTGCATAGCTTCAGCGAGCACAGCGTCTCTCTGGGCTTCCCGGTCCTCGCGTCTGATGTCACTTCTCCTTTGGGCCGCCCGGCATGACGGGCCGATCGCGGAATGTGCCCATTGAGAGCGTGCGGTCATACATGACCAGCGCGCCCGCGAGGCTCACATTGATGCAGAACTTTGTCGGGATTTTCACGACGTGATCGCACTTGGCGAGCATCTCTGGAGAAAGGTCACCGCGCTCTCGACCAAGGACATAAGCTGCCGCTTTGGGGTGTTTGAACTCTGGAAGCTCGACGGCATCGTCCGTCAACTCAATCCCGACAAGCTGGCAGCCCTTGGGCAGCGCCATGTCACCAATCCCGTCCCACTGGTAGTACGGGACGCTTTCGAACGTCTTGGAGGTGTCCGACTTGTAGGCGACTTTCAACTTGGGTTCAGCGCCGATCGAGAATACGAAGCTCGCCCCGAAGGCATTAGCTGTCCGCATGAGCGCGCCGAGGTTCATCGGCTTTGAAATGCCTTCAGCCCCAATGGCAAAATATCCCCGCATAGCCGTTCCTATTCTCCCTCACCTGTTAGTCGCCAGGTGACGATTACGCCAAGCAGTAAAGCACCGAAGACAAGCGTTGCCTTACGGGCAATCCGAATGTGACGGATTGCGCGCGGGTATTCGGCAGTAAGCCAAGCCGACGCGTCTCCGACACCATCCCCCTGATCGAGAACCTGCCCGTTAACGGCGGCAACAACAGCAAATCGCGCTGGCCCGTCCTCCAGGTCATCGAACTTCGCTCGCGCGGCGCGCTTTAAGGAAATTCCCGCCAGAAGCCGCATCTGCACTGCGAGCGCCAAGGCGAAGAAGACAAGGAGTCCAATGACAAAGAAGGCCAGGTCGCGAACGCTCATCTCATCGTCGCCACTTCAAAGCGGCCTGCGCTGGTGACGATCCCGCGCTTCATTGTCTCGGCGTTGAACGCAATCTCGACATGCCCGAGCACATCGACCGCGATCATGCCGCCGTCGCCGCCAAGCATTGTGAGGTCTTCGAGCGATCCGCTGATCGCATCGCGCAGTCCCTGCCGACCGTAGCGCACGCGCGAGGACACGTCAGCCGATGCATTGGTGCGCAGGAAGTACTCGCCCTGCCCGGTACAGCAGACCGCGACACGCTCGTCCGCCCAGAGGCCGGCGCCGATAATTGGCGTGTCTCCAACCCGTCCCGGCGTCTTGCCAAGAAGGCCGCCGGTCGATGTTGCAACAGCAAGACGTCCATTCTGATCGAGTGCAACGGCGCCGACAGTCCCATGCGCCAGTTCGCCCTTCTTCACAGGGCGGTTGATAACGGGGGTGTAGTAGTTCTTGGGGCTGTGCACTTTCTCAAGTTTGTGCTCACGGGCAATGCGCGCCGCGCCTTTGCCGACAATCAGAACGTGTGGCGTTTTTTCCATGACAAGACGGGCTGCGGTAATCGGGCTCTTGTAGCCCCGAAGCGACGCGACAGCGCCTGCATTGCGGGAACGGCCATCCATGATCGCTGCATCCAGCTCCCACTGGCCGATCGCGTTCGGAGACGAACCACGCCCGGCAATGTGAAATCCGCATTCTTCCAGAGCGATAACAAGCGAATGGACCACATCAAGCGCCGCATCGCCGCGCGCAAGGCGGGTCTCACCCTCTCGCAGCAGTCCGGCCATGTGACGCTCGGACCGCGCATGGTCAAGCTCGCGAAGCGGACCGGCTCCACCGTGCAGTGCAAGCGCCCAGTTCTTTGCCATTCTACACCTTTTCACTCACGCCTTGGATTTTCCCCGCGTCAAGCTTCACAGCGGGCGGTGCCATGGATAGGTTTGCGCCGTCAAATACAAGTCCCACCAGACACTGCAAGAGGAACACGCTCATGAAAGCCCTATTGTCCAAATCTCCCGGCGGCCCCGAAACCCTCGTTCTGGAAGAAGTAGCCAGCCCGGAGCCCGGCGAGGGCGATGTCGTGATCGACGTCAAAGCCGTCGGCGTGAATTATCCAGACGTCCTGATCATCCAGGATATGTATCAGTTCAAGCCAGAACGGCCATTCTCGCCGGGCGGCGAAATTTCGGGCGTGGTGAAGGCTGTCGGATCAGGCGTCACCAAGGTCAAGGTTGGCGATCGCGTGATGGGATCGATCGGCTGGGGCGGCATGGCAGAAGAAGTCGTCGCCGACCAGGCGCGCGTACGCAGCTTCCCGGATTCGATGAGCTTTGAGGAGGCTGCCGCGCTCCTCATGACGTACGGCACGTCGTACTACGCACTGAAGGATCGGGGCGCCTGCAAGGCCGGTGAAAGCCTGCTCGTTCTCGGTGCTGCCGGCGGCGTCGGTCTCGCAGCCGTCGAACTCGGCAAGGCCATGGGCATGGAGGTGATTGCGGCGGCGTCGAGCCAGGAGAAAGTCGACCTCGCCATGGAGAAAGGCGCGGCCAAGGGCTTCGTTTATGATCGTGGTCCACTCGACAAAGGTCAACAAAAGGCCCTTTCCGACAAGATCAAGGAACTCGGTGGCGGCGGCGTTGACGTCATCTATGATGGCGTTGGCGGTGACTATGCCGAGCCGGCCCTGCGTGCGATGAACTGGGATGGGCGCTTCCTGGTGATCGGTTTCCCGGCAGGCATTCCAAAGATGCCGCTCAACCTCACGCTCCTGAAAAGCTGCAATATCGTCGGCGTATTCTGGGGCGCGGCTGTCGCACGTGACCCGAAGGCCAATGAGCAAAACATCAAGGAACTCTTTGAGATGTACGAGCAGGGCAAGATCAAGCCACACGTCTCAAACACCTATTCCCTTGATCAGGGCCCGGCAGCCATCACGGAGCTGATGGAGCGCAAGGCAAAAGGTAAAGTCGTCGTCAAACCCTGATCGACTTTTGGAGACCGGCTAAGCGATTCAAAAGACTCATGTTTTGAGTCGCTTAGCCTCTTGCGCCGCTGACGGAATCAGCTCGAATTTGTCTCGACGGTCACCGTTCGACCCAGACGAAATTCGCGCGTCCGATCACCCCCGTGGGCAGCGTTTTTCCGAGGTAGGATTTAAGAAACGGGGCGGCACAGAAGTGCACGCCCCAATCTTTTCCGACCAAGCCTAGCTTCGATTTTTAGCGGGATCGGCTAAGCAGGCGGTGATCGTCACCTTTTTCAAGGTTCGGATTCGCCGTCAAGTCTCCGCCGCCCCGGGCGCGGCGATTGCCCTCCCCCGATTGTCGGGGTTTAGTGTTCGCAGCAGCTAACGCGCGTCGCGATTGAAGCAGCCGGGGAAGGCGAATGACGGAGACCACAACATATTCCGGGCATGAGGAGCACCATCTCGTCCACCGTGTCGGCTGGCTTCGGGCCGCCGTCCTCGGCGCTAACGACGGCATAGTTTCAACTGCGAGCCTCGTCGTTGGCTTTGCGTCGGCATCCGCCGGGCGCACCGATATTCTTCTCGCCGGCGTGGCCGGCCTGGTTGCCGGCGCCATGTCCATGGCCGCAGGCGAATACGTCTCTGTCAGCTCTCAGAAAGACACTGAAGAGGCAGATCTGGCCAAGGAAGCTGCTGCGCTGCGCAAGATGCCAGACGAAGAGCTTGAAGAACTGACCAACATTTATGTTGCGCGGGGCGTCAATCGTGCGACCGCTCGTCAGGTTGCCGAACAACTCACCGCCAAGAACGCATTGGAGGCACATGCACGCGACGAGCTGGGCCTGACGGACATTGCAGAGGCACGCCCGATCCAGGCTGCTATCTCTTCTGCGGCGAGCTTTTCCGTCGGTGCCGCGCTGCCTTTGGGAGCGTCATTCTTATCTCCACTGGCTTTCACTGTCCCGACCGTGATTACCGCCTCTCTCATCAGCCTCGCACTCCTCGGCGCCATTGCTGCGCGAGCAGGCGGCGCCAATCCACTCAAGGCGGTTTCGAGAGTTGTCGTCTGGGGCGCTGCCGCAATGGCGCTGACCGCAGGCATAGGACAGCTGTTCGGGGCTGCTGTCTAACATCGTCGCTACGCAGGGTTTTTCAATGATCACTTTCTATTTCGATTGCTCCAGCCCCTGGACCTATCTCGCGTTTCACAATATCGGGCCGCTCGCACACACGCTGGATGTTGAGATCGACTGGAAACCAATTCTCGTCGGGGGCGTGTTCAACGCGGTCAATGACAGCGTCTATGAGGCGCGCAAATCAGGTCCGAGCCCGAAGGCCCGCTATCACGGCAAGGACTTGCAGGACTGGGCCCGGCTAGCCGGGCTCAATATCAAGATGCCCCCGAGCGTTTTCCCGGTGAACAGCGTGAAGGTAATGCGCGCATGCATCCTGCTGAAACCGGAGGGCAAACTGGTCGATTTCGCTGCGGAAGCATTCAAGATTTACTGGAGCGAGGATCAGGACATTTCGCAAGACGAACTCGTCCGCGAGATTTGCCGGCGTGCCAACGTGGATGCTGACCGTGTCATGGCCGGTATCCGGGACCAGACAATGAAAGACCAGCTTCGTGCAAATACTGACGAGCTAATAGCGCGCGGCGGCTTCGGCTCTCCGACCATGTTTGTTGGAGATGACATGTATTTCGGCAACGACCGGCTGGTTCTCGTCGCTGAAGCGGTGAAGCGCGCCAAGGCGACATGAAAAAGCCGGGCTCGATGGCCCGGCTCTAAACACTTATTGGACCGCTGCCGTTTAAGCGACGCGCTCAACCATCATGTGCTTGATCTTGGCGATCGCTTTGGCCGGATTCAGGCCCTTCGGGCAAACCTGCGCGCAATTCATGATCGTGTGGCAACGATACAGTTTGAACGGGTCTTCGAGATCGTCCAGACGCTCGCCCGTCGCTTCGTCGCGCGAATCGATCAACCAGCGGTAAGCCTGCAACAGCGCTGCCGGGCCGAGATACTTGTCGCCGTTCCACCAGTAGGATGGGCAGGACGTCGAGCAGCAGGCGCAAAGAATACACTCGTAAAGCCCGTCAATCTCGCTGCGCTGCTCTTCAGATTGCTTCCATTCCTTTTCCGGCTCGGGCGTGTCCGTCTTGAGGAAGGGCTGCACATAGGCATGTTGCGCGTAGAAATTGGTGAGATCCGGAATGAGATCCTTCACCACCGGCAGGTGCGGTAGTGGCGCAATGGTGATCGAGCGACCAGCCACCTCATCCCAACCCTTAGTACAGGCGATGGTGTTGTGCCCGCCGATGTTCATCGAACACGAACCACAAACCCCCTCACGGCATGAGCGCCGGAATGCAAGAGTCGGGTCGATATTGTTCTTGATCCAGATCAGCACGTCGAGAACCATCGGACCACAGCGATCCATGTCGACGTGGTAAGTGTCCCAGCGAGGGTTACCGCCCTCCTCCGGAGAATAGCGGTAAATCTTGAAGGCGCGGGTGTTCTTGGCACCCTCGGGCTTCGGCCATTCCTTGCCTTTGCCGACTTTGGAATTCTTTGGAAGCGTCAGTTGTACCATGATGAGTTCCTAGTAAACGCGGGCTTTAGGCTGGATGTACTCAATATCGTTGGACATTGTGTACTCGTGCACCGGACGGTAATCGATGGTTACTTTCCCGGCATCGTCAATCCAGGCGAGCGTGTGCTTCATCCACTCCTTGTCGTCGCGATCCGAGAAATCCTCGCGGGCGTGCGCGCCGCGGCTTTCCTTGCGGTTCGCCGCACTGTTCACCGTGACAGCCGCCTGGTCAATCAGGTTATCGAATTCAAGCGCCTCAAGCAGATCGGTATTCCAGATCAAGCCGCGATCCTTGACATCGAGACCCGGCAACTTCGCGTAAACGTCGTCGATCTTCTTTACGCCCTCATCAAGCACTTCGCCTGTCCGGAAAACCGCACAGTTGGTCTGCATTGATTTCTGCATTTCGAGGCGCAGGGACGCGACCGACTGGTCGCCGCTCGCGTTCCGGATGCGATCAAAACGGGCCAGGTGCGCGTCGGTAAGCGTATCGCGAACTTCCGGCTGGCTTGCCCCTGCATCCAAAGTTGCGCCGCAGCGCAGGCCGGCTGCGCGGCCGAACACGACCAGATCGATCAGCGAGTTGGAGCCAAGCCGGTTTGCGCCGTGAACCGACACACATGCCGCTTCGCCAACCGCCATCAGGCCAGGCACAACGCTGTCAGGGTCAGCACCCTTCTTCGTAAGCACTTCGCCATGATAGTTGGTCGGGATGCCGCCCATATTGTAGTGAACCGTCGGAAGTACCGGGATGGGTTCGCGGGTCACATCAACGCCAGAGAAAATTTTCGCCGTTTCAGAGATGCCCGGCAGGCGCGCATTGAGGGTTTCCGGTGGCAGGTGTTCGAGGTGCAGGTGAATGTGGTCCTGCCCTTCACCGACACCCCGTCCCTCGCGGATTTCGACTGTCATCGCGCGGGAAACGACGTCACGTGAAGCCAAATCCTTCACCCGTGGTGCATAGCGCTCCATGAAGCGCTCGCCTTCGGAGTTGGTGAGGTAACCACCTTCGCCGCGCGCGCCTTCCGTGATCAGGCAGCCAGCACCGTAGATGCCGGTCGGGTGGAACTGGATAAATTCCATGTCCTGAAGCGGCAGTCCTGCGCGAAGCACCATGGCGTTACCGTCGCCTGTGCAGGTGTGAGCCGACGTGCAGGAGAAGAAGGCGCGGCCGTAACCGCCGGTCGCCAGAATGGTCTTCTGCGCGCGGAACCGGTGAACCGTGCCGTCGTCGAGCTTCCAGGCCGTCACACCGCGACAGACACCTTCCTCATCCATGATGAGGTCGAGCGCAAAATATTCGATGAAGAACTCGGTATCGTTCTTGACGCACTGGCCATAGAGCGTGTGCAGCATCGCGTGACCGGTCCGTTCTGCTGCCGCGCAAGTACGCTGAACCGGTGGGCCTTCGCCGTATTCGGTCGTGTGGCCACCGAATGGGCGCTGATAGATGTTTCCATTCTCATTACGCGAGAACGGCATCCCCCAGTGCTCAAGCTCATAAACGGCTTGTGGGGCTTCACGGCATAGATACTCGATGGAATCCTGGTCGCCGAGCCAGTCGGAACCCTTGACCGTATCGTACATGTGCCAGCGCCAGTTATCCGGGCCCATATTGCCCAGAGACGCCGCGATGCCACCTTGGGCAGCAACTGTATGGGAGCGCGTCGGGAACACCTTGGAGATACAGGCGGTACGAAGACCCGCCTGTGCGGCGCCCAGAGCAGCCCGGAGGCCGGAGCCGCCAGCGCCAACAACGACGACGTCATAGGTGTGATCGACAAACTTGTAGTCAGACATAATGACTTTCCTTCCGGGGCCGCGCGCTATCAAGCGCCAGCCGAGATCCAGATTTTCAGCACCGACAGCGCCGTGGCGGCGAACAGTCCGATGCAGGCAAACGTGTTGAGGATCAGCAGACCCTGCTTCATTCCCGCCTTTCCGATATAGTCCTCGACGACGACCTGAATACCGAGACGCATATGATAGAACGCCGCACCCAGTGCCAGCACCATCAGAATGGCATTCCATGGCTGGGAGAGAAACGCAGCGGCGCCATCATAGCCCGAGCGGCTTGCAGCAATGATGGCATACAGGAACCAAGGCACGAGCAGCGCGAGCGCAATCGCAGAAACGCGCTGGCGGATGTGGTGACCAGTACCAGCTTTGGCTGATCCGAGGCCCCGCGCGGCGGCGGTGGGTGTTTTGTAAGCTGTGCTCATCCCGGCCTCCTAAAAGAGATTGGTTGCCAGCGACCAGATCGTCGCGGATGCAACGACGGCGAAAGCAAAATTGAAGATCGACCAGCCACTGGCAACTTTCGGGCTGAAGCCAGCCTTGGGCCCATCCCACATCATGTGGCGAATGCCGTTCACGAAGTGGAACATCAGGGACGTCAGCCAGAAGAAGAGCAGGATTTGCCCAACTGGCGAGAGCATGATGCCTTCAACAGCACTGTAAGCATCCGGGCCTGCCGCGATGGAGATGATCCATACGCTGATAAGAACAGCGCCAAGCGCGTTCCCGATGCCGGTTACGCGATGAAAAATCGATGCAGCCATCGTCCAGTGCCATTTCCACACCTGAAGGTGGGGTGACATGGGACGCGTATCCGTCCACCCTGATTCCGCCATATAGCCTCTCCCGATTCCTGCTGGTCTGTTGTGCAGGTTTCTAGATTGGTGCGGCGCGGTGTCAACGCGACAAGAAAGGCTCACCTGCCATGAGACTGCCTATTCTGGTCCTTACAGCAATGTTTTTCGCTACGTCATCTGCGTCGGGTCAGACGACGAACGACGAGAATCCCCAAGAAGCCGAGACCACGTTTGGCGAGCAAAGTCTGGGTGAAATCGTGTCGCGGTATGAGGCACTTGTCATGGCGTCGGATCCAGGCGCCCGCGCCCGGAGCGAGCAACAGCCACAACGCCGTTGGCCCGACGTGTCACCGCAGCGCATCGCACGAACGGCGGTAAATGCCGAGCGCTTGAAACTGGCGCTTGCAGAGCTGCCAACACAAAATTCGATCGATGTAAAAATCCTCAACCACCTTCTGGATGAACTGATCACGGAGGCGGAATTCGATACCGCACGGATTCCTTTCACTGGGGATTGGGGGTTTCACGCAGAACCGATCTTCGCCGCTGGCAGCACCAGATTCAGCACAGTGAGAGATGTCGAAGCGTGGATCGCGCGCCTGAACGATCTCCCCAGGTATTTCGAGCAAAACACGGAAAACATGCGGCGCGGCCTCGATACAGGCTGGGTCTCACACGCTGACCCACTGGCCACGGTCATGGAGCAGGTGCGAGGCCAAGTCGTCAAAGCA
>JAYZBJ010000034.1:0-5428 GCA_036338795.1 Pseudomonadota bacterium
AAGGTGGCAGCCGTGAGCGCGGCGAGACGCCATTCCTGAAAGGCGAGACACCTGAAGAACAGGATGAGCTCGTCAAATACGTATTCCTGACCCGGATCACGAAGTCTGGCCGCGAGCGCTTCATCATGGAGCTGGACGAAGCCCTGATCGATCAGGGCTCCTACGCCGCCCTGCTTTTCGTCCACGGCTTCAACACCCCTTTTGAGGATGCGCTGATCCGCTCCGCTCAGCTATCGATCGACCTTTCCCGACGCGAGCTGTTCGATGTCGGCGTGCCCATGCTCTTCTCCTGGCCATCGGCCGGCGAAGTCTCGCTCGGCCATTACAAGGGCGACCAGGACAGGTCGATTGCGGCCGCGCCCTATCTTGAAGAGTTTCTCGACCTCGTCATCGACAATGCCGACATTGACCGGATCAACATCGTCGCCCACTCGATGGGCAATCGCATCCTGACCAAGGCGCTCGAGGATTATGCTGCCGACTATCTCGAGCGGCGCGGCGAAGGCGAGATCGAATTCCGGATCATCCTCGTCGCCGCCGATGTAGACCGCGAGATCTTCAACAGCATCACCGGCGTCCTCGACAACCTTCAGGCCAACGTCACAATCTACACATCGGACGCTGACCGGGCACTTCACGTCTCGGAAATCGTGAACCAGAAGCTTCGCCTCGGCGATACCGATGGCAACAAGCCCTACATCCGGCGTAACGAGTATTACGAGACAGTGGATGCGACCGGCGTGGCGACCGAGCTGTTCGGCCTTGGCCACAACTACTATTCAGACAACCCATTCATCCTTGGCGACATGCTGTGCGCCATGGCCGAAGCCAATCCTGAAGACCGGGCCCTGGAACGCCTGCGTTATGCTGATCTTGATGACGGGGATGAATACTACCGCGTCAATGCAGCGGTGGAGCCGGGCTATGAGGAATGCTCCCTCTTCCGCGATGCCTTCCCGATCACGGATGTGAGCCAGGCCCCGGAAGACCGCCGGTTTGCCCCGAGCCGCGCCCCTGCGAGCCCTGCACCGATGATGGAGCCGCCGCCACCCGTCGAAGCCGAGCCGATGCCTGAGACGCGTGAGATGGCTCCATCTGCGTTTCCGCCGCTCGATCTCGTCCTCTACATCGAGGATCGGGACAATTTCGACCCGCAAGCGCTCGCACCGCAATTCATGTCGCAGCTGAACCGTGCACCCGTCGCATCGGTTCGCATCCAGGCGCATTCGGACATGGTCGGCACGCCTGAGGACAACCTGGCCCGCACCGAGAACTGGGGCGAAGCGCTGAAAGCCTACATCGTCAATGCGCTTGGCATCGACCCAGGCCAGGTGACCGTGGAAGCGTATGGCGACACCCGCCCGGCAGTCATTGCTGATGACGAAGTCGACGAGCCACGCAACCGCCGCATCGAGCTGACGGTCGAGTATCAATAGCTAAGGAAGAGCGCCTTTCTGTGAAGCGCGCTCTTCCCCGCAGCCCCTCACTCATGCGATAGGCAGCCCCATGGCTGACGACATGATGACGGGCATGGTCCCGCCGCTCTTTGCCGATGTGCCCAAGAGCGTGACCTTCAAGAAGCTTCGCAAGCGCGTGGTCCGCAATGCGCTACAGGCGATCGACCAGTTCGGCATGGTCGACCGCTCGCGCACGGGCGAGCCACCGAAATGGCTTGTCTGCCTGTCAGGTGGCAAGGACTCCTATGGCCTGCTCGCTGCGTTGATTGACCTGAAATGGCAGGGCGCGCTTCCGGTCGAGCTGATCGCCTGCAATCTGGATCAGGGCCAGCCCGGTTTTCCGAAACACGTCCTGCCGGAATGGCTCGACAAGGTCGGCGTGAAATACCGGATCGAGACCGAGGACACCTATTCCATCGTCACCGAAAAAGTGCCCGAGGGACGCACCTTCTGTTCCATGTGTTCGCGTCTGCGCCGGGGCATCCTTTACCGTATCGCGCGCGAGGAAGGCTGCGAAGCAATCGTGCTCGGCCACCACCGTGACGATGCCCTTGAGACGTTCATGATGAACCTCGTGCATGGTGGGCGGCTGGCGGCGATGCCGCCGAAGCTGCTGAATGATGCCGGTGACATGTTCGTCCTGCGCCCGCTGATCACCTGCGCTGAGGAAGACCTCGCCAAGTTTGCCGAAGCAATGGAATTCCCGATCATACCGTGCAACCTCTGCGGCTCTCAGGACGGGCTGCAAAGACAGGCGATGAAGGCGATGCTGGACGAGTGGGAACGCAAGAAGCCCGGCGTTCGGCAGGTAATGGCGCACGCGCTCGCGACCGTCCGGCCCAGCCACCTTCACGATCCGCGTGTCTTCGATTTCATGGGTCTTGCGCTCGGCGGAACAGGCGAGGACGACCCGAACGTTCCGTTCTGACGCTGCCAATGGCCCGAACAGGCCCTAGCCTGCACCATTCAGGCGACGGGTGCACTCATCAATGCCGGCTTCGACATTGGCAAGTTCATAGAGGTCCCTCGCCTCGCGCCAGTAATCAATCGCCTCGGCATGTTCATCAAGCAGGTCATAGAGCCGGGCCAGTGGTCGGATCGCATTAGCCAGGGTCAGCGGGCCGAGGTCTTCGATGTCGCGGTAGAGGTCGAGCGCTTCTTCATAGTGGGTCTTGGCAAGGCCAAAGCGGCCAAGCTCTGCGGTGACATCGCCGAGATGCCGGATGACGTGCGCCCGTACCAGCGGATCGACGTCCTCACGTCGGCAGATATTTGTCGCTTCGACGTACAACCGCTCAGCCGCTTCATAGTCGCCGCCGTCACGGTAGCACTGCCCTTTGGCCATGAGTGCGCGCACGAGAAGCTCGGTATCGCCGGACCCACGGGCCAGCTCCAGCGCATCGGTCGCCAAGAGGTGAGCATCGTCGGGGCTGGCGTCCCGGCGCGCGGTGTAGACCCTGTCCACGAGCGCTCTCACATCCTGTCGCATGATGGTCTTCGCTTAGCACATTTCCACAGGTCTGGCGACTGGACCGGACGGAAATCGCGGCGCCGCTCCCGGCCTTTATCGAAGGCAATCGCCGCTGCGGGGCTTGCCCCCCGCGCCGATGCGCGTAGAACCCGCCGCAAGAACCGGAGAGGCCGATATGATTCCACGCTATGCCCGCCCTGAAATGACCGCGATCTGGTCGCCTGAAAGCAAGTACGGCATCTGGCTGGAAATCGAGACACTGGCAGCTGAAGCCATGGAAAGCCTCGGCCAGATCCCGGCAGGCACGTCCGCCGCCGTGCGCGAGAAAGCCAGCTTCGAAGTCGAGCGGATCGACGAGATCGAAGCCGAGGTGAAGCATGACGTCATCGCCTTCCTGACCAATGTCGCAGAACATGTCGGCGAGCCTGCCCGCTTCCTGCACAAGGGCATGACCAGCTCGGACGTGCTCGACACCTGCCTGAACGTCCAGCTTGTCCGCGCCGCCGATCTTCTCCTCGTCGGCATGGACCGTGTTCTCGAGGCGCTAAAGAAGCGTGCCGAGGAGCATAAGTACACGCCAAAGATCGGCCGCAGCCATGGCATCCACGCCGAGCCGACGACTTTTGGTGTGACGCTCGCAACCTTCTATGCCGAGTTCGACCGTGGCCGTGAGCGCCTCGTCGCCGCGCGCAAGGAAGTGGCAACCTGCGCCATCTCCGGCGCTGTGGGCACTTTTGCGAATATCGACCCGCGCGTTGAGGAATATGTTGCTGAGAAGCTCGGCTTCGAGCCGGAGCCGGTATCAACCCAGGTCATCCCGCGTGACCGTCACGCCATGTTCTTCGCAACACTGGGCGTGATCGCGTCCTCGATCGAACGGCTGGCGACGGAAGTTCGCCACCTGCAGCGGACCGAAGTGCTCGAGGCTGAGGAGTTCTTCTCCAAGGGCCAGAAGGGCAGCTCCGCCATGCCGCACAAGCGCAACCCGGTGCTGACTGAAAACCTGACCGGTCTTGCCCGCCTCATCCGCTCCGCCGTGACCCCGGCGCTGGAAAACGTCGCGCTCTGGCATGAACGCGACATCTCGCACTCATCGGTCGAGCGCGGCATCGGCCCCGATGCGACGATCCACCTGGATTTCGCGCTGCACCGCCTCGCAGGCGTGGTCGAGAACCTGCTCATCTATCCTGACCGGATGATGGACAATATGGAGCGTCTCGGCGGCCTGCATAACTCACAGCGTGTCCTGCTCGCATTGGTCGAAGCCGGTGTCAGCCGCGAGGATTCCTACCGCCTCGTCCAGCGCAATGCGATGAAGACATGGGCGGGCGAAGGCGCCTTTCTCGGCCACCTAAAGTCAGATGATGAGGTGACCGCGAAGCTGACCGATGAGCAGCTCGAAGCGCTGTTCGATTATGACTACCACTTCAAGCGCGTCGACCTGATCTTCGACCGCGTCTTCAAATAGGCAGCCTGCCCTCTCGCAAGAGAGGGCGACGCCGACCCGGCTAGTCCTTCAGCGCCCAGGCGCTCTCATCAATATCGAGATCCTCGAACTTCTTCGGATCGAAGACGGGCACCTTGATGCCGGCTTTACGCTGGTCATCGAAGTCGCGCATGACCCGCAGGCCAACTGGCAGGAGCAGGGTGACCGCGAACAGGTTCACGATGGCCAGCAGGCCCATGGTGACGTTTGAATAGACGAGCACGTCCGCGAGGTTTCGCATCGCGCCGAACACGACGAAGCCCACCACCACGACACGGTAGGCCATGAAGGCGGCCTGATTGTCCTGGAGGTAATAATCGATCGCCGTTTCCCCAAGGTAGTAGGAGTACATGATCGAGGAGAAGGCGAAGAGGAACAGCGCTGCGGCGATGAAATACTCCGCCCAGTCACCGATATGATCGGCCAGGGCAATCTGGGTGAGCAGCTCGCCATCTTCCGCTCCGATGAAATTGACGCCTGAGAGCAGGATGATCAGCGCCGTACAGGTGCACAGTACGATCGTGTCGATGAAGACGGACAGCGACTGGACGAGCCCCTGCTGCGCCGGGTGCTGAACATAGGCAACCGCAGCCACGTTCGGGGCCGAGCCAAGGCCCGCCTCGTTGGAAAACAGGCCACGCTGCACGCCTTGCAGGATGACCGCACCGATGCCGCCTGCGATCATCTCCTGCGGGCCGAAGGCGCTGGTGACGATCTCGCCAAGCACACGCGGCACTTCGGTGATCTGCAGGCCGATGACGATGATCACGAGCGCCGCATAGCCGACTGCCATGACGGGGACCACAATCTCCACCACACTGGCGATCCGGCGGATACCGCCAAGGATCACGAAGCCGACAAGCACGGCAAGGCCGATGCCGGACCACATCCGCTCAACGCCAAAGGCGCTTTCGATCGAGGAGGACATGGCAAAGCTCTGGAACGTCACGAAAGCAACGCCGAAGGTGATCAGAAGGAGGAAGGAATAGAGATAGCCGAGGTATTTCGTGCCCC
>JAYZBJ010000035.1:0-9273 GCA_036338795.1 Pseudomonadota bacterium
GGTTGCTGCTGACATGCCCATCCATATTCCGCCGACGAAATTACTGATGATGGATGTGGCGAGATCTGTAACGGTGACGATCAGACTGAACAGGGTGGCCCGCCATATCCGGGCGCCTCTGGAAGGGAAAATTGGTGAGAGACCGAAGAACACGGTCACGGCGTAAATCAGCAGGGACAATGCCATGCCGATGATGGTCATTGGCGTCAGCGCTTCAAGCGAGATGAATGGCATCACCAACACGCTCGCAATCCCGAAGATCAGCCCCGGCACGAGGGAGGCAAAGTAGAGCCGGATACGGGAGACGGCGCTCGTGCCTTTTCCCCAGATCCGCGTCGCGAAGGCGACGATCAGGTGCATGGCAAGGTAAACGAACGGGAATACGACAGCCCAGGCATTGAAGTAGACGTCGGCAAGGTTGTCGGAAGTGGCCAGCTCCGGAACCTGTTCTGCCAGCTGCTCGAGCTGGACCACGACCATCTGGTACATCGAGCTGCTCTCGGCTGCCCAGAATATTCGAAGCAGCATCATCACCGCGATGACGGAGGTCACCAGGCGCAGGGTTGGCGTGTAGCGACCGCCCCAGTCGGGCAGTCGTGCTGCCGTAAATACCGCTGCAGGTCGCGTGATGGCGTCGTATATGGTCGTGAGGCCGCGAATGCTGAGGCCGAACATGTCTTCGGCCATGTCATTCAGGCCGGGCTGCTTGCCGGCAGGCGCTTGCGACGGTGACGTTCCGCGCACGTCCGATTCTGTCATTAGCCCATTCCCCGGCAAACTGTTTCCCTGAGCGAAGCTAGTCCTCAGCCAAGCGGGAAATTCAAGCCAGCGGCTGTTCTCGCCTCCGAACGGGGGACCGAACCACCTTCCCAATTGACGTGAACGATCGCTCACGCATATGTAAGCGAACGCTCACAAACAAAGGAATGGCGCATGCGGTATCGAAGTAAGACAGTCGCGCTGGCGAGCATGGTGCTTATGCTCGGCGCGTGTAGCTCCCACCTGCAGTCAACATCGGGGACGAGCTACCTCGCCCGGTACGACCGGCTTGGTTATAACGCCGCCGGACCGGCGCCCGGTGAGAATGGCGATGTGGTGAATGTCGATGCTGATGTCCGCCGGATTGCGAGCGTCGAGCCGCGGCTCGAGTTTCCCGCCAGGATCGGTCTGGCCCGCGTCTCATATCAGGGGCTCACCGCCATTCCCGGCGATGAAGCGATGATCTGGCAGGAGACGCTGGAGGACATTGGCGAAGCGTATGGCGAGTTCGTGCCGGTAAGCCCGCTGATCGCGTCCATGGTCGCAGGGCCCGCGCCAGCCAATGGTGACCGAACGGCGGCCATCATCGCCGACATCCGGCGCGGTGCCGCCCGTCAGCATCTCGACTATGTCTTTGTGTATGAGGTTGGATCGTCCTCTCGTGAGAAATCGAATGCGGTGTCGCTGGCAGACCTGACCATTGTCGGCATGTTCGTCCTGCCAACCCGGAACGTCGAAGTTGAAGCTTCAGCAAGCGGTTTGCTGCTGGATGTACGCAATGGCTATCCCTATGCGACGCTGACCGGGCATGCCGAAAAATCATCGCTCAGTCGTGTGGTCTCCAGCCAGTCGACCCGCCGCGACCTGGCGGACACTGCCGAAGAACGTGCCGTCGCAGACCTTGCCGGCGAAGTCGCCGGAACGCTGAAGGGATTGCGTGATCGGGCTGCTTCGAACGCGGAAAGTATCGGTGAGTAAACGGCTGAACAGCTGCTGATCTTCAAGAACTACCTTGATCTAGGGGCCGCCGACCGAATACATCGGCGGTCTCTTATCACCTTTCCCAAATCAGCGAGCTTTTTCCGCCATGGCTGGACCGCAATACGTTTATCATATGCAAGGCCTCTCCAAAGCCTATCCGGGCGGCAAGAAGGTCTTCGAGAATATCCATCTCTCCTTCCTGCCTGATGCCAAGATTGGCGTCGTCGGCGTCAACGGCTCCGGTAAGTCGACCCTCATGCGCATCATGGCGGGCGTCGACACTGACTTTAACGGTGAAGCCTGGGCAGCCGATGGCGTGAAGGTCGGTTACCTGCCGCAGGAGCCGAAGCTTGATCCTGAAAAATCGGTTTTCGAGAACGTCGCCGCCGCATGCCCGGAAAAGCAGATGGTCGACAAGTTCAACGAGATTTCGATGAAGCTCGCCGAGGACTATACCGACGAGCTTATGGAAGAGATGACCGCGTTGCAGGAGCAGATCGACGGCGCCGATGCATGGGACATCGACTCCAAGATCGAGATGGCGCTCGAAGCGCTGCGCTGCCCGCCTGATGACGCCGATGTTTCCAAACTGTCCGGCGGTGAAATTCGCCGTGTCGCGATCTGTAAGCTTCTGCTGTCCAAGCCGGACATGATCCTGATGGACGAACCGACCAACCACCTCGATGCCGAGACGGTCAACTGGCTCCAGAACTATCTTATGAACTTTCCGGGCTGCGTGATCCTCATCACCCACGACCGCTACTTCCTCGACAAGATCACCGACTGGATCCTCGAACTCGATCGTGGACGGGGCATTCCCTACAAGGGGAACTACTCCGACTGGATCGAGCAGAAAGCCAAGCGGATGGAGCAGGAAGCTCGCGAAGATGCAGGCAAGAAGCGCACGCTGGCGAAGGAACTCGAATGGGTTCGCGCAGGTGCAAAAGCTCGCCAGACCAAATCCAAGGCCCGTATCGCGTCTTATGAGCAGCGCGCCGCAGAGGCTGAGCGTGAGAAGGTCTCGACAGCGCAGATCCGCATTCCGCCTGGGCCACGCCTCGGCAATCTCGTCATCGAGGCGGAGCAGATCCGCAAGGCGTTCGGCAACAACCTGCTGATCGACGACCTGACTTTCAGCCTGCCACCGGGCGGCATTGTCGGCGTGATCGGCCCGAACGGTGCCGGTAAGTCGACCCTGTTCAAGATGATCCTCGGGCAGGAGGAGCCGGATGCCGGTTCCATTCGCGTTGGTGATACGGTCAAGCTTGGCTATGTCGACCAGTCGCGTGACAAGCTCGATGACAAGAAGAATGTCTGGGAGGAAATCTCCGACGGTCTCGACGTGATTGACCTCGGCGGCGTCGAAGTGAACTCCCGCGCCTATACGGGTGCCTTCAACTTCAAGGGCTCCGACCAGCAGAAGAAGGTTGGTCTCCTGTCAGGCGGTGAGCGTAACCGCGTTCACCTCGCCAAGATGCTGCGGCAGGGCGCAAACCTGCTCCTGCTCGACGAACCGACCAACGATCTCGACGTGGAAACGCTGCAGGCGCTTGAAGAGGGCCTCGACGGCTTCCCCGGTTGTGCTGTTATCATCTCGCACGATCGCTGGTTCCTCGACCGTATGGCCACGCACATTCTCGCCTTCGAAGGCGACAGCCACGTTGAGTGGTTTGAGGGCGATTTCTCCTCCTACCTCGAAGACAAGAAGCGGCGCCTCGGCCCGGATGCGGTTGAACCGAAGCGCGTGAAGTTCAAGAAGTTCGCGCGCTAGGCGTCAATTCTTCGAAAGCTGCATTGAAAACAGGAGATTGGGCCGGGCATTCGCCTGGCCCTTTTTCGTTGCATGCCCCGCGAATGGCAGGTTTCAGAAAATTCTTGGAAAGCCGGTGGGAATCACTTGCTAACTGCGGTTCTGGGTACATTTCGATCGTCAATTGCTGCTGCAATAAGAGGTTGATAACGTTCGTTTCGTATCACGCAAAAAATAGAAAATACTGAGCGGTCTAACGAATCGCTCGTCTCCGGGAGAAACAGTGCATGGCCGAGAACCTCGCCAGAAAGGCGCCCGTTTCTGATCGGGAAGCGCAACACGAAGCAAAGCGGCTGAAGGCCGTCGACGCGCTTGATATTCTCGATTCTCCCTATGACAGCGCCTATGATCGTCTGACGCGTCTGGTCCGCGCCACTTTCGGTGTCGAGATGGCGATGATTTCTGTCATTGATGCGCACCGGCAATGGTACAAGGCGACCGAAGGCTTCGACTTTGACGAAGTACCCGTCCGCGAGACGTTTTGCCGGCGTACGCTGGCGCGAGATGAGCCGCTTGTTGTGGAGAACGCCGCCGAGCACCCGACATTCGAAAACAACCCGCACGTCATCGGTGAAGGTGGTGTTCGTTTTTACGCGGGTATCCCGCTCAAGACACGAGAGGGCTTTTCGGTCGGAACGTTGTGCGCGGTCGATACATCTCCACGCGAATTCACCGATGCCGAGCTAGGCATCCTCGAAGACCTCGCAGCCATTGTCGTCGACCAGATGGAGCTGCGTGAACGCGCGCGCACCGATGAGCTAACGGGCATCCTGTCACGCCGCGGCTTCCGGGAGGAAGGCGCGCGCCTCTTCGCGCTTGCGCGTCGGGAAGAACAGCCGCTTTCGGTGATCGTGTTTGACCTCGATCACTTCAAATCGGTCAATGACACCTATGGCCATGCGATTGGTGACAAGGTCCTGAAGCAGGTCGCACGGGTTGGCAGTGGCCGCCTGCGCAAGAGTGACCTTCTCGCACGGCCGGGAGGCGAAGAGTTTGCCATCCTGCTTCCCGGCACGAGCATGAAAGACGCGCAGGCCTTTGCCGAGATCATCCGGCGCAGCATTGAGCACGTCGATTTCCGGACGCGCGGCAAGCGGTTCAACGTGTCCTCGAGTTTCGGCGTCGCCACGCTGGATGAGGGGCTGCAGGATCTTGATGCACTGCTCGTCTGTGCGGACATGGCGCTTTATCAGGCCAAGGCGAACGGGCGGAACTGCGTCGTCGCCTGGGGCGATGACTGGATCGATACGCAGGCACCGAGACGCCGCGTGCTGCAGGCCGGCACGATCTCGTTCAATGCCGGCCTCAGCGATTTCGACTGCTCGATCCGCACAATTGGCGCGGACGGGGCCGGGCTTGACCTGATTTCGACCGAGGAAGTGCCCGACCGGTTTGAGCTGTACATCCGGTCCGAAAACAGGGTGGTTCAATGCTGCGTCACCGCCAGAACGGCGACGCACCTTGAAGTCCGGTTTCGCTAGGTGCTGCTGCTCTAGCGATGTCGCGGCGAGGGCTTGTCGCGGCTGAGGAGGGGGGCATAGACCCACAGGGCAGGCTCGCCAGGTCTTGAGACGCGCGCCCATTGTCCTCTCTCCTCGTACACTTTTAGCTGATGTCCCTTCATGTGGGTCTGGGCGACTGCGTGGCCGGTTCCAGGGCCAGTGCGTACATTCAGTTTTCCAGCGGCAACATAGAAAACACGTCCGGTATTTGCGGCTGCAGCGGCCGCTGACTTCGGTCCCGGCGCGGCGCCTTGCGCGGATGCGACGGGCAGCGACGTAATGATGAGCAAGATTGCCAAGCCACCAAACACGACGTTTCGGGTTGTTTTCTTTAAGGACATCATCTGCTGGTTTCCTTTCATGTCAGCGAAATCGATGCTGGCTGAAACGGGCGGGAACTGATCTTCCGTTGGCGGATTGCTGATAGTTAACGACAACAACGCACACGCCTGGTTTTCTCCGGCGCAAGGCGAGGAGGCACTCCCCCGACATGACACGCAAATCACACCATATCCTGGCTGCATCCGGCCTCGCCGCCGCGTTGGCCGTGCTCGGCTATGCAATCCATGCAGGCGCGATGGGCGCATCGGTTGAAGATGCGTTCAGCGATATGGTGATCGCCTCCCGGACCGAGGCACTGGACTGGCTTGTCGTCCTCGTCACGCTATGGGGCGACTCCACAGCCCTTACCCTCATCGGTACGGCGACAGCGTTATCGCTGGGCATCTCACGCCAATGGCGGCCCGCCCTAGTATCAGCCGGTGCGTTCATTGCTACGCCGTTGATCGTGAAGGCCATCAAGGTGACAGTCGCGCGAGCGAGGCCGACGGCTGATCTCTATGCGGGCGTGGAAAGTTTCAGTTTCCCGTCAGGCCACATGACAAACTCGATGGTCATCTATGGCGCGATTGCCATCCTTGCGGCACGGACATTGACCGGGGCAACGCGCTCAATTGTGGTGGGAGGATTGGTCCTGCTGATCGCCGCAATGGGCGCATCGCGGGTCTATCTGGGGGCGCACTGGCCGACCGACGTGCTTGGCGCCGTGCTTCTGGCAGGCATCATGCTGCTCATCATTCGTTGGGGATTTCACGATGTGCCGAGGACGAACAAGGATCGCCGGGCATTCACCCTGTCAGCCTGTTCCGCGCTTGCGGTCTGGGTGGTCTATGGCGCGTTGACGCTACAGGCCGGTCTCGACATGTATGCGGTCGATGTGACGCCCGAGGGCACCATCGAACTGGAAGAGGAAGGCGCAGCGCGGTAGCGTTGCCCTGTCTCTCAGTCGTCCCGGCGGAAGGGGGATTTGACGACCAGCCGCGTCTTCCCGTCATCCGCATTGGCGGTTTGCGCGGGTACTGGCTGGCTGTTTTGGGGCAGGAAGGTGTCACTGGACTCGTCCATCGCCATACGGCTGGCCGGGCTGCTCGCAGCAACTTCTTCGGACGGAACGATCTGGAAGCCGAGAAACCCGAGCAGGAAATAAAACCCGACACCCGTGATGATCGCCGTGACGAGCGTGCGTACGATGAAACGCAGGATGGCGCCTTTCACCATCCAGGCCAGGACCGCCGCGCCGCCGCCGCCAGCAAGGCCTGCACCTGAGGCGACTGCTGCGAGATCGAAGACTTCGTTGAAGATATCCATCACCCACTCCTTGATGTGGCGGTGCTCAGCAAAGCCCCGCTGGTTAGCCGGTCATTCCCGGCCTGCATCACTCATTATTCAACACCAGCCTGACACCGCCAATCCAGACGGCATCACCGACACTCGTCAGGGAGAGTTTGTCAGCCCGCTCCAGCGCCTTCATCGCATTGTCGATCGTGATGCAGAAACCTTCGAGCCTGGTGTCGGTACCGTTCTGGAAAATCAGCGTGGCGTCGTCTTCGAGCGAGATGCGAGTGACATCAGGATGTGTCGATGCCGGCACGCCAAGCGCGGCGGCCCAGCGCGAAGCGAGGGCATTCGGGTCAGGGCTTTGCAGGATCGCACCTGTCAGCTCACCTTCGATCGCGTTCGACTGCCAGTCAGGGCCGGCCCACCGCCAGCTTTCCCATGGATGCGCTTCATCCACGGAGACGATCGCCGCACCAACATCTGCCGGATGGATGTGGCTGGCGGCGATGTCATCGAGATCAATATTCCAGACCCGCCGAATGCCAGCTCCGTCCAGACGTTTACGGGCAGCGGCAAGATCATCTGTCTGGAAGATCGCCATATATCCGCCCGGCCCGCCATTGCGTTTCAGGAAACGCTGGACCGGAGCATCCTCTTTTACGGGCCACACAACTTCAAGAAACTGGTCTCCGATGGCGAAAACGGCATTCTCCAGTCCGAATTCAGCCACGCCGGGATCGGCGAACGGATTGCCA
Organism: Pseudomonadota bacterium; assembly: GCA_036338795.1. GTDB lineage: Bacteria > Pseudomonadota > Alphaproteobacteria > Caulobacterales > Hyphomonadaceae > Henriciella. Next base: position 7,425 of record JAYZBJ010000035.1, read on the forward strand.
AGCGCGAGGGTTTTCTGGAGCTGGTCGGCCGTTTCACGGCTTTCCGCAGCAATAACGAGCTGTCTGAGGCGAAGTCTGTTCATGTTTGTTTGTGTAGCACGCGTAGCACCATGAGCGCCAAGACAAATCGGGCGCTCACTGGCGAAAGCCAGTTGCTGTCAGTTCAGGTCTCAGGACTAGCCGCTCTAATGGGCGTCTGCCCAGTTGCCTGCGGCGCGGGCATCGACGTCCAGCGGGACATTGAGTTGCAGCGCCGGGAGGGGCGCTTTCTGCATTACGGATTTGACCAGCGCGATCGTGTCTTCGGCCTGGTTCTCAGGGCATTCGAAGATGAGTTCGTCATGCACCTGCAGGAGCATTTTGGCGTCCAGCTTCTTCTTTGCGAGCGCTTCCGGCATGGCAATCATGGCGCGTTTGATGATGTCAGCTGCTGACCCCTGAATGGGAGCGTTGATGGCCTGACGTTCGGCGAAGGCGCGCTGTGCACCATTCTTCGAGCCCATCTCCTTGAGGTGCAACTTCCGGCCAAAGGCGGTTGAAACATAGAGATTTTCTTTCGCGAATGCCTTGGTCTCATCCATGTATTTGCGGATGCCTGGAAACTTCTCGAAATAGGCCTTGATATAGTCGGACGCCTCGCCGCGGTCGATGCCAAGCTGGTTGGCCAGGCCAAAGGCGGAGATGCCATAGATGATGCCGAAATTGATCGCCTTGGCCTTGCGGCGAACCATCGGGTCCATGCCCTCTATCGGCGTGTCGAACATCTCCGAAGCGGTCATGGCGTGAATGTCGAGGCCGTCCTTGAAGGCGTTTTTCAGCGCGTCGATGTCGGCAATATGGGCGAGGAGGCGCAGTTCGATCTGGCTGTAGTCGGCGCTGATCAGCACGTGCCCCGGCTCGGCGATGAAGGCCTCGCGGATTTTCCGGCCTTCTTCGGTTCGGATCGGGATGTTCTGCAGGTTGGGGTCAGTCGATGAGAGACGGCCCGTCTGCGCGCCCGCCATCGAATAGGAGGTATGAACGCGCCGGGTCTGCGGATTGATCGCGTCCTGCAATGCCTCGGTATAGGTTGAGCGCAGCTTGGACAGGGTGCGCCAGTCCAGGATGATTTTCGGCAGTTCGTGACCCTGCGCCGCGAGGAATTCGAGTTGGCTCGCATCAGTCGACCATTGGCCGGACTTGGTCTTCTTGCCGCCCGGCAGGTCCATCTCGCCGAACAGGATTTCGCCGAGCTGTTTCGGCGAGCCCATGTTGAATTCCCTGCCAGCTGACTTGTAGGCCGCATCTTCCAGACCGGCCATGCGCTGCGAGAAATCCGAGGACATGCGCGAGAGGTGGTCACGGTCCACCTTGATGCCTTCGCGTTCCATGCCTGCAAGCACGGGGATGAGCGGGCGGTCCAGCGTCTCGTAGACGGTGGTGACCTTCTCCTTGTGCAGGGACGGTTTGAACTGTTGCCAGAGGCGCAGCGTGACGTCCGCGTCTTCGGCGGCGTATTCGGTGGCCTTGTCGAGGGCGACGCGGTCAAAGGTGACCTGGCTTTTGCCCGATCCGGCCACTTCCTTGAACGCGACAGGCGTATGATGGAAGTAGCGCTCCGACAGCTCGTCCATGCCATGTCCGTGCATGCCCGCATGCAGCGCGAACGAGATCAGCATTGTGTCATCAATTGGCGTCACGTTGATGCCGTTGCGGGCGAAGACGGTGTAGTCATACTTGAAATTCTGGCCGACTTTCAGGACCGCTGGATCCTCCAGCAGCGGCTTCAGCGCTTTCAGCGCGTCTTCCATCCGAATCTGGCGCGGCGGATCTGCATCGAACATGTCGTCGCCGCCAGAATGGTCAGGGT
>JAYZBJ010000036.1:0-10944 GCA_036338795.1 Pseudomonadota bacterium
CCGCCAGCAGATGGTGAAGACCAATCAGAGGCCGAATTTCGCATTGTCCGACTTTGTCGCAGAGCGTGGTGACCATATCGGCGCTTTTTGCGTGACCTCCGGTCCGGAAGCTGACGAGTTGGCCAAGGCGTTCAAGGCGGATGGTGACGATTACTCCGCCCTCATGGTGCAGGCGCTGGCAGACCGTTTCGCCGAGGCGATGGCCGAGTACATGCATGAGCGTGTGCGCAAGGAATTGTGGGGCTATGCTTCCGACGAGGCGCTCGGAAATGACGAGTTGATCAAGGAAGCCTATCGCGGAATACGCCCTGCGCCGGGCTATCCCGCGCAGCCGGATCATACGGAAAAAGACACGATCTTCCGGCTTCTCGAAGCAGAACAGAGAATCGGCGTTTCGCTGACAAGCAGTTTCGCCATGAGCCCGGCCCCTTCTGTTTCCGGCCTGTATTTGGCTCATCCGGAAAGCGTCTATTTCGCAGTCGGACGGATCGAGCGCGACCAAGTCGAGGATTATGCGAAGCGGAAGAGCTGGGATGTGCGAACAGCCGAGCGGTGGCTAGCCCCGATCCTCAATTACGATCCATTCGCCACCACAACAGATGAAGCAGCTTAACAGGCGCAATCATGGCATTTCTCTCAGCAGTGACGCTTCTCGTCGGCAATTATGACGAGGGCATCGACTTCTATGTTGGTGCGCTCGGCTTTGACCTTCTTGAAGATACAAAGCGCAGCGAAACCAAGCGCTGGGTCCGGGTAGCGCCTCCCGGGGCGCAGACAGCCATGCTGCTTGCCCAGCCGAAAAACGAGGCTGAAAAACGCGCCCTCGGCAATCAGACCGGTGGACGTGTCGGCTTCTTCCTAGAGGTCGAGAACTTTGAGACGACCTATCGCCGTTTCGTGCAAAAGGGCGTGACGTTCATGGAGGAGCCACGTTACGAATCCTACGGCACCGTCGCGGTGTTCCGTGATCCGTTCGGCAATCTCTGGGATCTGATCGAAACGAAAACCGGGAGCTGAAGCAAAAAATAGGATCGGGCGCCCGGCCGGCTGAGAGAGGGTCTTCAACCGGACGCCCGATCAGTGTCACCGCCTGGTGTGTGGGTGGGAATGGTCAGGCGGAACACAAGTCTTGGTCAGGCAGGCCTTCGGCTGACAAAACCTGCCGGCCAGCCCGCATCTAGGCGATGCAAGCCAGCCAATCGCTTCGAAAACTCCCGAAACAGGCTTTGGCGCCAGAGTTTGAGGCGAGGAGATCTGAAAATCTTGCTCACTGTAATTCCCTGCTTGGACACTCTTATGAGATGTGTCGCCACAAGCCTGAAACCAATCGAATTTCGAGGAATCGTCGATAGGCATAAGCTATCGATCTGCGCCGCAGCCTGTGGCTGGCAATCATCCCGCAAACGCGTAGAGACCGCATAAACCGCAATGGGCCGCCCCCCGCCTCAAGACAAGACGTCCAACTTTCGAGCCTCACTGTGACCGAACCACGCCCCCGCCATCCCGTTCTCGCCTGCACCTTGCTCGTCCTCGGGACAGTGCTTGCCCTGTCGGGCATTGATCTGGTGCTGCCGGCGATCCCGACGCTACCGGATGTGCTGCTCGGGACTGACGAGGAGGCGCAGCTGGTTATCGCCTGTTTCATCGGCGGGTCGGCAGCCGGGCTGCTTTTGTTCGGCATGTTGGGAGAGCGTTATGGACGACGCCGCTGCCTTGTCCTGGCCCTGCTGGCGTATGGCGCCCTGTCGGGGCTGGCTACACTGGTTCCAGACATCACGTCGCTGCTTGGTATCCGCTTCCTCCAGGGCCTTGCCTCGGCCGCGCCCGCCGTCTTCACGCCTGGCATCATCCGCGCTCTCTTTTCCGAGCATGGTGCCACACGCGCGATCGGGGCACTGGCCAGTATTGAGAGCCTGACGCCAGCAGGTGCGCCGATCGCAGGCTTGTGGCTGATCCAGCAAGGCGGATGGAAACTACCGTTTTTTGTAACCGCCGTACTCGCGTTACTCCTGTCTGCTTTATTCATCGCTTGGGGCGGAATTCTGCCGCCATCGAAGGACCAGCAACGAAAAAAGGGATCGTATTGGCGACTGATCGCCTCGCCGGTTTTCCTGCGCTACGGTCTGAGCCACGCAATGGTCGTGGGCGGCCTTCTGGTTTTCGTCTTCGGTGCGCCCGCCGTCATTGTGAACGGCATGGGCGGCAGCATGATGCACTTCATCTCGATGCAGGTGGTCGGCATTACCTGCTTCATCATCGCATCGAATACGGCAGGCGCGCTCGTCAAAAGGTTCGGTCCAGAAGCGATCATTTCTCTGGGCACAGTCATGGCCTTCGCAGGCGCGGCACTGATGCTCGGTTTTGCGATGTTCGGGAATGGCGATCCGGTTTGGCTGACGCCGATATTTGTTCTCGTAAATTCGGGCCTTGGATTTCGGGGCCCACCCGGCTTCCTCCGCGCGATCCTTGCCGGCAAGGGCGATGACGACCGCGCGTCGTCACTGACGATTCTCTGGATATTCACGATTGCGGCGCTGGGCACCGCGGCTGTGTCGCCATTCATTGAAGACGGACTGGTCCCATTGGCGCTAGCCGGGGCGGCCTTGCAGGGCGGGGCTGTCTTGAGCCTCGCCCTGCTGCCTCGGCTCGTGCCGGATGAGCTGACCAGCTAACGCCTACTCAGCGGCTTCGATCTTGTCCTGCGTTTTCGTGTCAAAGTCGCTCGCATCGTGGCGTTCGCGCAGCTGTGAGGACGGCTCACCAAAGGTGCGATTGACCATGCGGCCGCGTTTCACGGCTTCGCGTGCGCCGACCTGGTCGGTCCAGCGGATCACGTTGGTATACTCATGCACCTGCAGGAATTCGCCAGCGTCGTAGATGATGCCCTTGGCCATTGCGCCATACCACGGCCAGATCGCCATATCGGCGATCGAGTACTCATCGCCTGCCATGTATTCGTTCTCGGCGAGATGGCGGTTCAGGACATCCATCTGGCGCTTGGTTTCCATGGCATAGCGGTTGATCGGGTATTCATACTTCTCGGGCGCGTAAGCATAGAAGTGGCCGAAACCGCCGCCGAGGAATGGCGCTGATCCCATCTGCCACATCAGCCAGTTGATCGCTTCAGTACGTCCCTTGTGATCCTTCGGGATGAAGGCGCCGAACTTCTCAGCGAGGTATAGAAGGATCGAGCCACTCTCGAAGACACGCGTCACCGGATTGGTCGTGTGGTCGGCGAGAACCGGAATTTTCGAGTTGGGGTTCAGGTCAACATATCCAGATCCGAACTGGTCGCCTTCGCCAATATTGATGAGCCACGCATCATATTCAGCGTCCTTATGGCCCGCGGCGAGCAGTTCCTCGAACAGGACTGTGACTTTCACACCATTCGGTGTGCCAAGCGAGTAGAGCTGGAAAGGATGCTTGCCGACCGGCAGCTCTTTCTCATGTGTCGGGCCCGCGATCGGACGATTGATCTTGGCAAAACGCCCACCGCTTTCTGTGTCCCAGGTCCAGACTTTAGGCGGGGTGTATGTCGGGTCGCTCATGAGGGTTTCCGTCCTTGGCTTGCTGTTTTCAGCCTTCCAGTTAGGGACCGCATCGGCGCTCGGCAATGAAAAGCCGGTTCACAAGCGCGATATCATTTATGCTCTGCCGCAAGGATGGCCCGTAGCCCCTCGCGATAGGTCGGATACCTCGGACGCCAGCCTGTCGCCGCTTTCAGCCGCGCATTCGAGACCCGCTTGCATTCTGAATAGAAGCTTTTCGCCATCTCACTGACGTCAGCATTATCGATACTGACCGGCGCAGGCATCGTCATGCCCAGGAGCTCTGCGGCGAAGGCCAGAACGTCCTGCGGCGGCGCGGCTTCCTCGTCGCAAAGATTGAATGCGCCCGAAAGGTGCGCCGCCTGAAGCAGGGCGAACAGTCCGCTCGCGAGATCATCAACATGGATGCGGGAGAATACCTGACCCGGCTTGACGATCTGCTCATCCTTGCCTGCCCTGATGCGATCAAGCTGCGAGCGCCCAGGTCCGTAAATACCCGGCAGGCGTACCAGGCGCGTATCCTTGCGCACGGACAACCATTGCTCCTCTGCGAGCACGCGCCGCCTGCCGCGTTTCGAACCCGGATTGGAAGGCGACCACTCAAATGCCCAGCCACCATCGAGGTCCCCGTAGACGCCAGTCGTCGACAGATAGGTCACCGAGGCGGCGCGGCCTGCGAACGCCCCAGCAAGCTCGAAACCGGGGCATCCCGCGTCGCCCGGCGGAGTAGAGATCACCCAGTGACTGCCTTCTCCGGCGCGTTCCAGCGCTGCCTTGTCATCGACGAGGACCGGAGCAATGCCGAGGCTCTTGAGGTCGTCAGCCTTTTCGGCGTTCCGGGCCGTTCCCAGAACCTTGCACTGGCCCGTTTCAAGGCAGGCCTGCGCGAGGCGCCTTGCCGAGTAGCCGGGGCCGATGAGAAAGAGCGTCGGTGACTGATCTGTCATTTGCCTCGTTTAGGCCGTCTCTGTAACGGTTCATACAACCAAGGACCCGAGGGGGTATCAGAAGATGAGTTTTCTTGCCATGGCCGTGGCCTTACTGCCCTTGGGCCAGTCGGCTGTTGTCGATATTGCGCGCGCCGAACAGGAACGCCTGAACGCTTGCATCGAACTGGTCGATAAGGACGCCGAGGAAGCTTACGAGGACAGCCTGCGCTGGCTTGGCGAAGGGGCTCGCCCCGCCGCCCGTTATTGCAACGCTCTATCGATCATTGGAATGGGCAATTACAAGGAGGGCGCGGCCCGCCTCGAAGAACTCGCCAATGCGCCGGATGCAGGCGGAAAGTCCGACCGGGCTATATATCTCGCGCAGTCTGGCAATGCCTGGCTGACGGCCGGGTATGCAGATGCCGCCGTCACCGCCCTCACCAATGCGTTGAAACTCGCCCCAACAGATGCCGACATCCGGACCGATCGTGCGGCGGCTTATCTTATGGTGGAGGAATATGACTCCGCCATTGCCGACCTCGACAAGGCGCTTGCGACCTACCCCAACGATATCGAAGCCCTGCGCATGCGTGCCCGCGCTCATCTTAATCAGGATGACCTGGAAAAGGCGGAAGTCGATATGAGCCGCGCCCTGCTGCTGGATAATCGCGATATCGATACGCTCGTCCTCCGCGGAGACATCCGCGAGGCAAAGCGCCTTGCTGCTGGCGAATGACAGCTTCGATAAACTGAAAAGCCTGGCCTTTCGAGGCCAGCTTCCCTTTCTGCTGGCGTCGGTCCTGATCAATCTGGCCGTGTTGTGTGCCCTCGCCCTCGTGCCACGCCAAAACCGGATGGACACACCGGCGGCGGTTATCCCTGTCACGATGGTCGCGAAGATACCTGTGGACCCGCCGCCGGCAGCCGATGAGCGAGCTTCTGATGCCGTCGAGGCGACTCCGAAACGCGCGGTTCAGGCTGAAGTCCCTCCTCAGCAAACGCCAGAACGTCCAATCTCCCGCCCGTCGGTTCAGTCACCTGTGACCGCACTGGACGGCGAAGCCTCGGATGCCACGCCTGTCTTGTCTGGTCCCGCCTCATCGGCTGAGGCGGATTTCCCCGTCCTCACGGAGCCAACCAGACAGGTCAGCGAGGCGCTGAAGGCGTTTCAGTGTGCGAAGGCCGGTGCACCGAAGCCGAATTTCTGCGGCTCGGTGCAACAGATCACGCTGAAGGAGCCTTCCATTTCCCCCGAACCGGTCCTGCCGACCGAGTGGGCAAGCTTTGTGGTGGAACGGAGAGACCCGGCGATCCAGCGATTGCAGGCGGAAGGCTGTCCACCGCAGGATGGTGTGATCAGGGACGTGTTTACTCAGGATACTACCAGCTATCGTCAGGGCGCACATGCCGGGGTCGGTAGTCTTGCCGCAGGCAGCGTCAACAAGTCCTGCCCTTGATGACACTCAGTTGGTCTTGGACCCAGCCTGACGCGCGGACCATTTTTCAGGCTCCAGCACGCAGTCGTCCAAACCTTTATTGGCAACGACACGCATGCGGGCCTGTAGCGTGCTTGCCCGGCCGCTGACATATGGTCCGGGAGGATCGACGCGCCATTCATGAGGGTTTGGGAGCACGGCGGCGAGGAGCGCAGCTTCATACCGGGTCAGGTCAGCGGCATGCTTGCCAAACCGAACACGGGCGGCAGCTTCGGCCCCGAACAAGCCATCGCCCCACTCAATCGTATTGAGATAGTTCTCCATCACACGCCGCTTGCCCCACATCCCATCGATAAACAGGGCAAACCAGGCTTCGCCACCCTTTCGGGCGTAACCTCCACCGTTCCAGAAGAAGACGTTCTTGGCGGTCTGTTGCGTGATGGTCGACGCGCCGCGGCGCCGTCCGCCTCGCTGGTTTTCATCGATCGCTTTTCGAACGGCCTCAAAGTCGATCCCGTCATGCTGGCAGAAGCGTGCATCCTCAGCTGCGATCACGGCTGTGATGAGGTGAGGCGAGATGCGCTCGATAGGTACGATGCCACGGCGGAATTCGTGCCCGCCGAGCGTTCGCTGCGTCATCAGGACGTTGCCGGGCACCGGCACCCATTTGAGGGCAATCGCATACAGGTGCACGAGGACAAACAGAACTGCGAGCACCTTGAGCGCCCGCAAGAGCCAACGCCAGACGCCAGCCCGCTTTCGTATTCCTAAACTGGTGTCAGCGCCCATTCAGCCTTTACCCCCGCATCGCTTTCATCCGCTACACGGCGGTCCTTTTCCAACTCGAAACGGGCCATATCGAGGCGCGAGAGTGCCCAGACGGCGGCGCCTCTGACGATTGGCGCTTCATCATCCAGGTGCGGCAGCACGGACCCGTCGACGAGACCCGGCTCGCCACTGTTGCCTATCGCTATAAGCACATTTCGGAGCATACGGTTCCGTCCGCTGCGTTTGATCGGTGACCCTGAAAAGACTTCCCGAAACTCCCGATCATCCAGCGCCGCCAGTTCTTCAAGTTCGGGAAGCTTGAGTTCGGCCCGTGCCCACAATTTCTGCTCATGCGATGTGTGCGCAAACTTGTTCCACGGACAGATGGCCAGGCAGTCGTCGCATCCATAGACCCTGTTTCCCATGGGAATACGAAGATCGGTGGGTATCGGGCCCGCATGCTCGATCGTGAGGTACGAGATGCACTTGCGGGCGTCTAGCTGATAGGGCGCCGGGAATGCGTTGGTCGGGCAGATATCGAGGCAGGCCCGACAGGAGCCGCAATGATCAATCTCGGTCTTGTCGGGTTGGAGTTCTGCCGCCGTCAGCATCGCTCCGAGGAACAGCCAGCTTCCATGTTCTCTGCTGACAAGGTTCGTATGCTTACCCTGCCAGCCCAGCCCGGCTTTGGCCGCAAGTGGCTTCTCCATAAGCGGCGCGGTATCGACAAATACCTTCACCGCCTGCCCGGTCACGCCGGCAAAGTCACGCGCCAGCTGCTTCAGTTTCTTCTTGATGAGGTCGTGATAGTCGGCGCCGCGCGCATAGACCGAAATATTACCGTGCCGCCTCATCTCGATTTGCGGCAGCGGGTTGGCCGGTGGCCCGTAATTCATGGCGAGCATGACAGCTGATTTCGCGTCAGGCCACATCGCGGTCGGAGCCTTTCGGCGCTCTAGCGTGCTCTCCATCCACTCCATTTCGCCATGACGGCCCTCAGCGACAAAAGCTTCGAGACGGTCACCCGCATCCCAGGGCTCATCGGCCCGGCAGATGCGACAGTTGGCGAAGCCAAGCTCGCCCGCCATTTGCTTCAGCCGGGCTTCGAGGCTGTCATTGGGTTGGGTCATTCAAAAATCGAGATCAGCGTAATGCCTTGCCGGTCGCGTCCCGTCGACCTTGTCAGCCAGGAGCGGCCGGAAACTTGGCCGGGATTTCATTCGTGAATACCATGCCTTCAGGTCTGGCGTCATGTCCCACGGCACATCACCAAAATAGTCGTAAGCAGATAGATGCGCCGCAATCGAAAGATCCGCCAAGGTCAGGGATCGGCCGGCCATGTATGTCCGCGACTCCGCAAGACCGTTGAGAAACGTCATCTTGGACTTCAACGCGTGTACGCCCATGCGTAGCGTCGCGCTGTCAGGTTCTTTCGAGCGACGCACCCACTGGTTCACCCGCTCAGTCAAAAGAGTCGCGTTCACTTCGGCAAAACTGTCTTCGCTGTAGCGCCACAACCTGCGCGCCTCTGCCCTGTCCTGCGCGATGAACGGAAGGAGCCGCGGACTTGGAATGATTTCTTCGAGATACTCGCAAATGGCGTGGGTGCCGACTGCTGACACTTTCTCTTCGGCACCTGTATCCACGAGAAGCGGTGCCCGCGCCCCCGGTGCGATCGCCGTCAGCTCATAAGGCGGGGCCCATGGAACAGCCATGACGAGATCGACCGCGCAGCGTTTCTCGCCGAGCGCCAGGCGCACTGTGCGCGCCAGTGGATCGATTGGCCAATGCCAGAGGCGTTTCATATTCTGTCACTCCAAGGGGTGAACTGTCCCCAAAGCAGGACGTTCCGCAGTGAGTTTTTGCGCATTCCCCCGTTCCATGCTTCATGCCACCCGTACATATTCCTCAGGAGAACCTTCATGACGCTTAACAGGGTCAAAACAAGCTTTCTTGCAAGTGTTGCCAGCCTCGCTCTGCTCGCTGGGTGCGGGCCGAACCCGAACAATGCCTCAGACACGTCATCTCAGGAAACCGTTGATCCCGTAAAGCTGGAAGAACCGCCTGCCGGCCAGCTGCCCGACACCGTCGCCCCGACAGCCTACAAGCTCGACCTCGTAACCGATCCTGCGAAAGACGGATTCGAGGGCACAGCCAGCATCGACATTCGCCTTCAGGCGCCGCATGCGCGCATCTGGCTCCATTCGCTTGACCAGACCATCGAGAGTGTTGTCGCCCGCCTCCCGGACGGCAAAGAGATTGAAGGCACATTCGAAGGCAATCTCGCCGATGGCGGCGTCTCCAAGATCGACTTCGCCGAGCCCGTGCCAGCGGGTAACGCAACGCTCGTGATCGAGTATCGCGCGCCTTACAATTTCGGTCTGGCAGGTCTCTACAAGGCTGAGCAAAACGATCGCCCTTATCTCGCCACGCAGATGGAGCCGATTGATGCGCGCCGGATGTTCCCCGGCTTTGATGAGCCGCGCTTCAAAACGCCGTGGACTGTTACGGTCACAGCGCCGCAAGGCAATCAGGTCATTGCAAACGCACCGCTGACGGGCACGTCGCAGCTCGACAATGGCATGGTGAAGCACACTTTCGCCGCCACACGCCCGATCCAGTCCTACCTCGTGGCGCTGGCTGTCGGCCCGTACGACATGCGTGAAGGCGCTGCCCTGCCCGCGAATACGCTGCGCGCGACGCCGGTGCCGTTCCGCGGGTTCGCTCCAGCAGGCAAGGGGGACCAGCTCAAGGTCGCGATGGATATCACCGATGAGATGGTCGATTACCAGGAACGCTACTTCAACTATCCGTACCCTTACGCGAAGCTCGATATCATCGCAGTTCCGGATTTCGCTTATGGCGCGATGGAGAATGCCGGCGCGATCATTTATCGCGAAAGCGCCCTCCTGATTGACGACCGTACCCCGCTCAGCCGTCGCCGCGGCGCGCTGACAACGCATGCTCATGAGCTTGCCCACCAGTGGTTCGGCAACCTCGTCACACCGACCTGGTGGGACGATATCTGGCTGAACGAAGCGTTTGCCACCTGGATGAGCTACAAGACGATGGACGAAGTCTATCCCGGACAGGGCTATGACCGGGCATCGCAACGGCGCGGCCTTGCCGCGATGGGTGGAGACAGCCTGCTCAACGCCCGTCAGATCCGCAATCCGATTGAACGCAACGCCGACATCAATGATGCGTTTGACGGCATCACCTACTCCAAGGGTGGCGGCGTGCTGTCGATGTTCGAAAGCTATCTCGGAGAAGACGGCTTCATGGAAGGCATGCGCCTTCACATGAAACGGTTCGAGGACGATGACGCGAACGTCGAGGATTTCATGAAATCGCTCGCCGATGGCAGCGGTGACAGTGATGTTGTCGAGAGCTTCCGCTCATTCATCTTCCAGCCGGGCATTCCATACCTTCAGGTCGAAACCGCGTGTGACGCGCCTGATGCCGGACTGATTACCGTGACGCAGCAGCGCTATGCGCCGCTCGGCTCGGAAATCGATGCCGCTGGCACGACTTGGAAGGTCCCGCTTGCGATCAGGATTTCCGGTCCGAACGGTGAAACGGTCCATCGCCAGATGATGACGAGCAAAACGCTCGAAATCCCTCTCGATGGCCAATGCGCAGACTGGGTCATGCCGAACGCTTCGGGCGGTTATTGGCGCTTCAACCTGTCGGACGATAACTGGGCAAAGCTGACTGGCAATTTTGGAACGCTGGACCCGCGTGAGCAACTTTCCTTCGTGGACAGCATCTCCGCGGCGTTCCGCGCCGGTGATGCGCCGGCTTCCTCGGTCCTCGAAGCCCTCGAAGTATCGGCTGGTGCGGAATGGGACGTTGCGATGAAGTCGGTCTCCGTGGCTGAAAGCTTCTATTCCGCATTGCCGGAAGAAGAGAAGGACCTGATGACCAGCTTCATGGTCGAGGTCTATTCACCGGTTTACGAAGACCTGAAGGCTCGCGAGGACGCACTTGATCAGAACGAACAGCTACTGCTGCAAGACCTGTATGCCGCACTGCTTTCGACTGGCGCGATGCCTGAGGAAGAGCGTGCTCTCGCGGAAAAGGCGGCAGCCTATGTTGGCGTTGATGGAGAAGCCGACCCCACCGCACTTGGCGCAGATGAGGTGTTCACTGGCCTACGTTATGGCGTCAAGCGCGGCGGCCGTGAGTTCTACGAAGCTGCGCTCGAACATGCGCGCAATTCGGATAATCAATACGAGCGTCGCCGCACGCTTCAGCTGCTCG